>DAORJS010000239.1:0-4450 GCA_035439185.1 Chitinophagaceae bacterium | reverse complement strand
ATGCCGGATCAGGAAGCAAATATATGGTTAGAGAAAATTCAGGAGTCCCGGAAAGGAAAACTGAAAATCTACATTGGCATGAGTGCCGGTGTAGGCAAAAGTTACCGGATGCTCCAGGAAGCCCATACACTTCTGCGCAACGGGGTGAATGTAAAAATCGGTTATATAGAAACACATGGCCGGAAAGAAACAGAAGCTCTGACAGAAGGCTTACCGATTATTCCAAGGAGAAAAGTATTCTATAAAGGCAAGGAACTGGATGAACTGGATGTGCAGGCTATTCTGCTTTTACAACCCGATGTGGTAATCATCGACGAGTTGGCTCATACCAATATTCCGGGCAGTAAAAATGAAAAAAGATGGCAGGATGTTATTGATATTCTGGAAGCGAATATTGATGTCATCACAGCTGTGAATATACAGCACATTGAAAGCATCAACGAAGATGTGAAAGATATTACCGGAGTGGAAGTGGCTGAGCGGGTTCCTGATAAACTTCTTCAGATGGCCGATGAAGTGGTCAATATCGATCTGACCGCTGACGAACTGATTACCCGGCTGAAAGAAGGAAAAATATATGAACACAGTAAGGTCCAGCAGGCCCTGCAGAATTTTTTCAAACCAGAAAAAATCCTGCAACTCCGGGAACTGGCATTAAAAGAAGTAGCCGGTCAGGTGGAAAGAAAAGTGGATTACGAAGTAACCGCAAAGGAAAGGCCCTGGAAGCATGAACGGTTTCTTGCCTGTATTTCCACGAATCATGAAATCGCCCAACGTATCATCCGGAAAACAGGCCGACTAGCCTCCTATTATAACAGCCAATGGTATGTATTGTATGTACAAACCCCTAAAGAAGCCATGGATAAAATAGCACTGGCTTCACAACGGCATTTGATCAACAATTTTAAAACAGCTACCGAGCTGGGTGCAGAAGTACTGGAGGTTAAACACACTAAAATTGCCAGAGCCATCATGGAAATAGTTGTGGAAAAACAGATTACCACGGTTTGTATCGGCAAACCTCACTTAAATTTGTTCCAGGTGATTTTGCAGACCAATGTATTTAACCAGCTTTTAAAAACCTTATCGGCTAACGAAGTTGACCTGATTATATTATCCTGATGGCAATTAAACTAAAAACGAAAATAGCGCTCGGGGGTCTTTTCCTTTTTGCCCTGCTGATCCTCGTGGGTACCGTGAGCTTTTTTTATTTTAACCGGCTGGCAGAAGACTCCAAAGAAATTGTAAAGGATAATTACGAATCCCTGAGTTACAGCCGCACACTCCTGAAAGAGCTTGACATATTGAGCAGCAAAGACAGCAGTAGCAGATACCTGAATTTTGAAAAACACCTGCAATTACAGGAAGCAAATATTACTGAGCCGGGAGAAAAGGAAATGACCGGATCTTTACGCAAACACTTCACCATGCTGCGTCAAGCCGGTAGGGCAGACTCCCTGCTTTCATTGATCCGCAAGGATATCGGTGGGGTGATGCAGGTCAATCTGCAGGCTATTGATAATAAAAACCAGGCGGTACAGGCCTCCGCACAGGGCGCCAAAACAATTATCACGATTTGTCTTACCGTTTGTCTGATCATGGGTTTTACTTTCCTGTTCAATTTCCCTTCCCTGGTGGCTTCTCCGATAGCATCCCTTACAGAAGGTATCAAAGCCATTGCCAATAAAAACTACGGGCAGCGGATACACTTAAACCGTAAGGACGAATTCGGGGAACTGGCCAATGCCTTTAACAGCATGGCTGAAAAACTGGATGAATATGAACACAGCAATATTTCCAAAATTCTGTTTGAAAAAAACCGGGCTGAAGCTGTGATCAATTCCCTGAAGGATGCCAGTATCGGAATTGATAAAAAGGGGACCGTTCTTTTTGCCAACCAGCAGGCCCTGCAGTTATTGAACCTGAAAGAAGCGGAAATTATCGGTTTGTCGCAGGAGGAGGTAAAAAAACGGAATGACCTCTTCCGTTTCTTAATCAACGAGCAAAGCAACAGTCCTTTCAAAATTGTAGTAGAAGGAAAGGAGAATTATTTCACCAAAGAGCTTGTTGATCTTAGTCATGAAGAACAGCCGGCCGGAGCAGTAATCGTGCTGAAAAATATTACTCCTTTCAAGGAACTGGATGTGGCGAAAACCAATTTTATTGCCACTATTTCCCATGAATTAAAAACCCCATTGGCTTCTTCCGACTTTAGTTTAAAACTGCTCGAGGATGAACGGGTGGGTCCGCTTACCGCTGAACAAAAAGAACTGGTACAAAGTCTCAAGGATGATAATAAACGGTTGCTCCGGATCCTGAGCGAATTGCTTGATCTCTCACAGGTTGAAAGCGGAAAAATCCAGCTCAATATTCAGGCAGCACAGCCCGGGGAACTGGCTGAAAAAGCCCTGGCATCTGTTCAGAATGCAGCCCGGCAAAAAAATATAACGATCAGGAAAGAGATGCAGGAAGGGCTGCCGGCTATTCAGGCAGATGCTGACAAAACCACCTGGGTCCTGAATAATTTTCTCACCAACGCGATCCGATACTCTCAGGAAAACGGAGAAATTGTATTCACAGCCATTCAGAAAAATAAAGGAGTGGATTTCACGGTGCAGGATTTTGGAAAAGGCATTGATCCCCGGTATAAAGACCGCATATTCGACCGCTACTTTAAGGTTCCAGGCAGTACAGAAGGCACGGGTCTGGGCCTGGCTATTTGCAAAGAGTTTATCGAAGCACAGGGCGGTACGATCTGGCTGGATACAGAACCCGGTATTGGCACCCGTTTTGGTTTTCACCTTCCGGCCGTTTTATAATAAATCAGCAACGCAACTAAGCGGAACCGCCTTATTGCAGCGGCAGAATTTTTTCAGCTATCACTTTAATAAGATCAAACAAGTATACAAGAGAAGCTATCCTATCTTTGTAAAAATAATTGCATGCGATTACTTGCCATTCTTCTTCTGTTCTCCTTTTCCGTTTCTGCCCAGGACAGCATGAGCTACCGTTATAAAATTTATGATACCCGCAGTAAACAGATCGTGACCATCGATCAGATCGTAGCTGACATGGCCAATGCTGATGTCTTGTTTTTTGGCGAAGAACATAACGACAGTGCCGGGCATTATCTGGAAAATAAAATTTACCGGGCCCTCCATGCCGCTTTTGGCAGCAGGCTGGCTCTGAGCCTTGAAATGTTTGAAACAGATAACCAGCTGGTACTGGATGAATACCTGCAGGGAAAGATTGATGAAACCAGATTGGGAAAAGACGCCAGGCTTTGGAGCAATTACAAGGATTACCGGCCCATGATCGAATACGCCAGGCAAAATAAATTACCAGTTATTGCTGCCAACCCTCCCCGCCGCTATGTGAGCCTGGTAACCCGACGTGGAATGAAAGCTCTTGATAGCCTTAGCAAGGACGCAAAAGCCTTTTTACCCCCGCTGCCCTATGATACCCTCGGTGGCCGTTACCGGGATAAATTTCTGGAAACCATGCGCGGCGCTCCTGAATCTGCCAGCCGTAATGTGTATTATAGTCAAAGCCTCTGGGATGCAGGCATGAGCTATTCTGTTTACCGTTATCAGAAAAAGAACAAAGAGCAGAAAATTTTCCATTGCGTTGGGAAATTTCATACCGATGAAAAACTCGGTACCGCCCGCCAGCTGATGATGCGCAATAAAAAATTACGCATCCTGAATATCAGCTGCTTTCCCGATCAATCATTTGCAAATCCGGACTGGAGCAAATTTGAATCTCTGGGAGATTATGTGATTATTACTGATTGGGATTTGAAACGAACCTACTGACCAGAACATTCAGCATCAGGCTACTTCTTTTAATCCTTCATTTTCCAGGTCTGTTTCCTGCAATTCTATCCTGCGGGTGATATCGCTGAGAGATGAAACCCTTTGTACCGTATATGGAATAGTATCCAATCCGGATACAAACCGCTGTATATAGCTGTAGATCCCGATCAAACTACCCGCCTCCATCCCTGATCCGGCCGCTTTGTTGGTAATCAATAAAGACAAGCCAATTACCAGCATCACCAGAAATTCCATAATCCCGAAATTCCATGCCTCCTGATCACTGATCCGGATCTGCCATTTTCTTAAATTATCATAATGCTGCTTGATCAGGTGTGTATTCCCGGTTGAGATGATATCCACCTGCTTTTCCAGTTCATCGTTTTTTTGCCTGTTTAATAATTGCATTCTTTTTCCGTATAACCAGCTGAATAAAATTACAGGTAACAATATACCCAGGCATACCACTACTACCGATGTATCATAAAGGAACAATAACAAGAGTGAACCGAGGATACTAAATAAAGCTTCCAATACATAAACAAGATCAAATTCCAGAAAATCCACAAATTCTCTGGCTAATGTAGAATGCGCACTTAGTTTTGAAACATCTGTCTTGTGATATCTTCTGCTCA
>DAORJS010000238.1:0-4452 GCA_035439185.1 Chitinophagaceae bacterium | reverse complement strand
GTGTTTCCGATGTTTGCACCCAGTCGCCGGGCAGAGAAAAGAGAAGATATTATAGACCGCCTGTCTGCTGATTTTGTAGTGAAGGACTTACAGGACTGGAGTGAGTTTGAAGTGGAAGGACGTTTTCTCGAAGGAACCGGGAGTATGGTCATGGATCATCGCAACCAGCTTATCTATGCGGCCATCTCAGAAAGAACCAATTTATCAGTGCTGGAAAAATTTGCTGTGACCAACGGATATCAGGCCATTGTTTTTCTGGCAACTGATGCATCCGGCCGGCCGGTCTATCACACTAATGTAATCATGTCACTGGGTGAAAACTTTGCCGTGCTTTGTGAAGAAGCCATTGAAGAAGAATGGGAACTGATCGCTGTTCGTCAGTTGCTGGAATCAACCAACCATGCTATCATTCCCATCAGCAGGGAACAGATGCAGCGATTCGCCGGTAATATGCTGGAAGTAAAAAATAAGAAAGGAGAATCCATACTTGTACTCAGTCAGTCTGCTTTTGATTCCCTCCGTAAAGAACAAAAAGCCATGCTGGAAGCCTTTGCCAAATTATTACCTATACCCGTGCCTACCATTGAAGCGGTGGAAGGAGGAAGTGTAAGATGTATGATGGCAGAAATTTTTCTGGAGAAAAAAATCAAGGCCTGATATAAACGGTCTTTTCAGTTGCTTTGATCATGCGTCCGATAGGCTCTCCTAATAAAGGCAATAATTCAGGAACAGCGGCTTCTTTTACACTAACGAGTAAACCACCATTGGTCTGCGGATCCGGTAAAAGCGTAAAGGCTTCCATCACATTCACCCCTTTTTCAAATTTCACCTGATCACTGTAACTGCTCCAGTTCCTCGTCGTGGCATCGGGGAAAATGCGTTGGGAGATATATTCTTTTGCACCGGTAATCACGGGCAGTTTGGAATAGTCAATTTCAGCACTGAGTCCGCTGCCCGCTGCCATTTCAATCAGGTGTCCGAGTAATCCGAATCCGGTCACATCAGTCATGGCAGTTACTCCGGCATTTTTTCCCAGCTCTTCTCCCAGTTGATTCAGTGTGGTTAATTGCTGAATAAGTACCGGCAGGTGTTCGGGTTGCAGCAATCCTCTTTTTTGTGCGGTGGAAAGTACACCAACACCCAATGCTTTCGTGAGAAAAAGATAATCACCTTCTTCGGCAGTATTATTCTTTTTTAAATTGCTGATGGGTACGATACCGGTAACTGCCAATCCGAAAATTGGTTCCGGGGAATCGATGCTGTGTCCGCCTGCTAATGGAATACCCGCTGCTGCACAAACCATACGTCCTCCTTCTATTACTTTTTGAGCCAGCTCTACCGGCAGTTTTTCTACGGGCCACCCCAATATGGCAATCGCCATCAGGGGTTTTCCTCCCATGGCATATACATCGCTGATTGAATTGGCGGCAGCGATCCGCCCAAAATCAAAAGCATCATCCACGATGGGCATAAAGAAATCGGTAGTGGAGATCAGGGCCATTCCATTCCCGAGATCATAGACCGCTGCATCATCCCGGCTATGGTTACCTACCAGTAATTTATCATTATCAGGAACGGTGATACTGCTTTTCAATATTTCATCCAGCACTTTGGGTGCGATCTTGCAACCGCAACCGGCGCCGTGGGAATATTGAGTGAGTAGAATGTCGGAACTCATAAGTTGAAATGAAAAAGGAAAGTAAGAAATACGAAGTTCGAAGTACGAAGTGTTTAACCACAAAGTTAGTTAAAGAATGACAGAATCGATTCGAATGGGTAGTACGGAAGCGATATGACCGTTGCTTGTATTTCTTAGCGTTCCTTTGCGTCCTCGTTTCTTTGCCCACAGGGCTCTTCGAGCGGTAAAAACCCTATTTCTTCCTCCTGAATACAATCCCCGTGCTCTTCTGAAAATCAGAACTGAATCGCAGATGGTACACATCTTCACCATCATGTACCACTAAGAGTCCGGTATTGGGTGGATATTTACCGAGGTTATCCGCAAAGAGTACGAGGGTGAAGTCTTCGTTTTGTCCGGGTTGTATATAAATGGTTTTACGGATGGCACTGGCCTTGATTCCCTGTTTGGCCATGATGGTTTCCCCGTTCATGATCACACTCACAGTGTCACCATCTATTTCTCCGTTATCATAGAGTGAAAGGACCAGACTATCTGCTTTGAAATCCACTACCTGGGAGAATTCGGATTTTCTGCCGGCAATCATGGCAACATTTTTTGTTAATTCCTCAATGGTTTTTTGAGGGGCGATCACCAGGGGTGCACTGACGGGACGGGTTATATCGGTTTGTTTATGCTGATCTGCCATTGAAGGCTGTGGTGCTTTTAGCGTATTGTTATCAGCAACGGTCGGATTTGTTCCGGCAACAGATTGTGATTTTCCGGAGGCTGTAGAATTAGCTGCTGTTGTTGGTTTTTGTACTGCTGTTGGGTTGTTATAGCTTCCTGCTGCAGCAACAGTGTTATTTTTTGATGCGTTTGTACTCAGGGCATTGTCTGTTTTTACAGGGGGCGCCACCGGTTTATTGACTGCTGCTGTTTTGCTGCTGGCAGCTGGTTGTAATGCAACAGATGATCCATCCACATTTTTTGTCCCGGTTCTGTTAACCGCCACTTCATTTTTCTTCAGCTCCCGTTCTTTTAATTCAGGATCGGCACGTTGAACAGCCGGAGCAGTTACCTGCATATTTGTGGTTGATCCGTTGATGGATTTTGTATTGGTCTTTGTAAGCGCAGCATCCGGTTTTTTCAGATCAGGGCCTGTTGCTTCCGGATCTGTTCTGACGAGTTCAGGGGCCGCTACTGTTAAACCATGTGATTGATTGCTGATTTCTTTGGTCTGCGTTTTCGTGATGGCTGCTCCTGGTTTTTTCAGATCAGGACCAGTTGCTTCCGGATCTGTTCTGACCAGTTCAGGGGCCGCGACACTTAATGTACCTGATTGATTGGCGATTTCTTTTGTCTGTGTTTTAGCCAGTCCATTCTCGGGTTTTTTCAGATCGGGACCTAATGATTCCGGATCAGCTCTTACCAGTTCAGGTGCGGCAATAGCAGGTGCTGGTGCAGGATCATTGTTGAAAGTATATTCTGTTTTTATACGCTGTGGTTTGGCCAGGCGGGCCACAACAGGCGCTTCATTTCTTTCTTTATAAAAACTGATTTCATCGGCAATCTTCAATTCTTCCAGGTGCGGGAATATTTTGGAAGCAGTAAGATCTTTTTCCTGTCCGAGATCCACTTTACCTGTTACAGAATAATATTTTTTGGTGGCATTGGTCTTCCAGGTACCTGCCAGGTACCAGGCACTATCGTTTCCGTTTCTTTTGAAGGTACTGGTGACCTTAATGCCTTTATCCAGTTTACCGCGGAAATTATAAGCCAGGATATCATCATCAGTAACTTCACAAATATCCCCGTTGATGGTTCCTTTCACTCTTTTGATGATATAGTACAAAGTATCATTGACGATGAATTCACTGCGAGAATATCCATAGACCTTGCCTTTGTATTCGGTCAATGCGATTTCGAATAACTGATCCTTACGTACCGTGGTACTGTCATTACTCAGTGCACCTGTCCAGAGGCCGGTTAAAGATTGTCCATAAAAAAACAGAGGGGTCAGCAGCAGCAGGGCGGCCAGTTTAACGGGTTTCAGGTTTCTTCCCTGAAAATTGGAGAAGCGGGATGGCATTTTCAACGGTTACGGATTTACAGTCAACTGTATATAATAACGAATTTACGTTCTCCCGATTGTGTAAACCCTTCCAATAATACTTGTCGTAATATTTCAATAAAATGCGGAAACTTTCTAAGGTATTTCCCTCGTTTAGCAGTTGTGTGGCATTTTTGGCGTTTAAACCACCCAGTTTTTCTTTGATCCTGTCGATAGCACCCAATAATTTTTCTTTGTCCAGCTGTCCATACTCTTCGGTGATATGTTTTAATCTTTCTTCGAAGGGGATATCAAGAAAATAAACTGGGGATTGGCGCATGTTTTTCCAGATATCTCCGGGAATATTGATCAGCCCGATCCGTTGGGATTCATCTTCCAGCCAAACAGGGCTGGAGGGATTTTCAGTGGTTTTTTGCAGTTCCAGACTAAGGAGGTTTTCAAACATCTCCTGTGTGGGTTGTTGCGGCATACCGATATTTCCAAAGGCGGATCCTTTGTGAGAGGCAATTCCCTCCAGATCAATAATGGTTTCTCCCTGTTGCTGAAGTTTATGCAGCAGTTCGGTTTTACCTGAACCGGTGTAACCGCCCAGAATTTGAAAAGGATAAGGTTTTTTAAAACTTTCCAGTACCAGGTTTCGGAATTTTTTATACCCGCCTGCGAGCGTGTACACCTTAAACCCATAGAGGTCGAGTAACCAGGAAACAGCTCCGCTGCGCATGCCGCCCCGCCAGCAATAAACCAGGATGGTACGGGCATC
>DAORJS010000237.1:0-4455 GCA_035439185.1 Chitinophagaceae bacterium | reverse complement strand
TAATTGCAGGGTTCCCCTGTTCACCGCTGATGAAATCAGTTCTTCCTGGTATTTCAATTCCAGAGATGCATGTTCCAGCCGGTAACCCATCCGGTCGGATTGTGTACTGAGCAGGTAAGTCTGATTGAAAAATTGTTCTTTTGATGAATCGGTCAGCCAATCCCATTCTTTCCCCGACAGAATGCCGATCTTATCTGATTCATTGCCCCAATCCAGTCCGGCCTTCCAGGGCAATACCCGCTTCATTTCCTGAATATCATTCCATTTTTTCTGCAATGGTATTTCATCCCCCGCTGCAAATGTTCTCCCTTTAAATCCACCCGCAGCGGCAACCAGATTGGTACTGCCGCTTCCCAGCCACTGATCAATGGCGAATCCACCTGTTACAGACATATATAATCTCGCGCCTTTTACAGGGAATCGAAATGCCAAAACATCATTCTTTGTTACCCAGACAGGTTGATGAAGGGGAATAGGTTGGTCATTTAGTACAGGGGTAAAATCAGCACCACTCAAAGCAATCAATGCAGTTGACCGGAATAATAATACCGGTGCAGGAAAATGCATTTCAATCACCGGTTCATCAGTGGCATTGCCGGTGAGCAGATTGGCAATCTCCATGGAATAAAGATCCATGGCGCCGGTTGGATTGATGCCCAGTTGCTGAAAACCAAAACGGCCCTTGTCCTGCAGACTATCCAGTATACCGGCTTTGATTATTTCTATACTCATTTGTCTGCATCCTCCTTCCATGCCCGGTATTCGGATAAACTGATGGGAAAAAATGTTACCTGATCACCTGCTTTTAAAAATGTCGGATCGTCTGAGTTGGCATCAAACATTTGAATAGGTGTTTGTCCAATCAAACACCATCCCCCCTGTGAATGAAAGGGATAGATGCCGGTTTGTTTTCCGGCAATGCCTACGGCTCCGGCTGGAACGGGTACGGGCGATGATTTACGCGGAAGAACAATCTTTTCATCAACTTCACCCATGTATGGAAAACCCGGAAGAAAACCGAGCATATAAACGGTATAGATTTTTGCTGTATGTAATGCTATCAATTCTTCCGGACTGATCCCGCAAGTCCTGGCATGCTGAATTAATTCAGGAACAAGCACCGGATCGTAACAAACCGGTATGCGGTGCCCTTGCTTCTCTTTCCTGAAATGCCCGGCCTCCTGCTTCATTCTGTCTTCAATATTTGCCTTTATCCATTCAAATACGGTTTGTCCTTCAGAAATTTTCACCGGTGCCGGCACCTGATAAAAAACAGTAATGGAACTATAGGCAGGAACCAGTTCCAGGGCACCGGGGATGGGGTTGGTTGTCCAGTCCAGGTACCGGGCCATCACTTCTTCATGAATAGCCAGATCAATCCGGTTACCAAAATCAATGGTTAGTGCGCGATCCCCTAAAGAATAAATTGAATATGGATGCTTTTCTGCCATCTTGCCGGATCAAGATAACAACTTACTCCCTTCTGCGAAAACCCGGCTGGTGGTCTTGCCCTACCTTTACGGCCTGATGGGTCATTTTAACCGAAGAGACAGTTTCAATTTTTTGTCCAAGCTCAGTTTCCGGCGTGCCTGGAACGGGATCCGGGTACTATCCAGTTTTTACCTGAGTAAGTGGACCCGTCGCCCGATTCAGTGGGGTTATCCTATCTCCATTTCATTTGAACCGACCACCTCCTGCAATCTGCGATGCCCGGAATGTCCCAGTGGTTTAAGGGCCTTTACCCGTCCGACAGGGATGTTGCAAAAAGATTTTTTTACTGAGACCATTGATCAGTTACATAAAGAATTAATGTACCTGGTCTTTTATTTTCAGGGAGAACCTTATCTCAATCCTGCTTTCCTGGATATGGTGAAATATGCTTCACAAAAGAGAATTTACACCGCCACTTCCACCAATGCTCATTACCTGGATGATAACAATGCTAAACGAACTGTTGAAAGTGGTCTGGACAGATTGATTATTTCCATTGATGGTACCACACAGGAAGTGTATCAGCAATACCGGGTGGGCGGGCAATTAAACAAAGTACTGGAAGGAGCCCGCAATATTGTGAAATGGAAAAAAGAATTGAAAAGCAGGACCCCTTTTGTTGTATTCCAGTTTCTGGTGGTAAGACCCAATGAGCACCAGGTGGCTGAAGCAAAGGCCCTGGCGAAAGAAATCGGGGTGGATGATATCTGGTTTAAAACTGCCCAGGTATATGATTTTGAAAAGGATCCTAACCAGCTGATTCCTACGCAGGATCAATACAGCCGATACCGTAAAACAGAAGAGGGTTATGCTTTCAAGGGTAAACTGGCCAATCATTGCTGGCGGCTCTGGCATGATCCGGTGATTACCTGGGACGGACTGGTGGCTCCCTGCTGTTTTGATAAGGATGCCCAGCATCAATTGGGGGATCTGAAGAAAAAATCATTTAAAGAGATCTGGAAGAACGGCGAATACAGTAAATTCAGGCAGCAAATTTTAAAAGGACGGAAGAATATTGATATTTGTTCCAACTGCAGCGAGGGTACCAGGGTATGGAGTTAAGTGTTCAGTTTGCAGAAAACTGATGTTGTAGAAGAATATTAACCAACTATAACCGGAGGCTAAGTAGCAATAAATTTTTACTTATGCAAATTCCCTCCAGTCTTTCCACACGTTTACAGTACCAGCACAAATGCCTGGTTGACCTGATTGATGGTTTGTCCGAAGAAATGATACGCCGGGTCGTGCAGGCCGGTAAATGGTCTGTCTTCGAACATATCGTTCACCTTCAAACCTATCAGCATACTTTTATCAGTCGGGTAAGACAGATACTGGAGGGGAACGAACCTGTATTGGATAAATATACAGCGGAAGCAGATCCGCTTTTCCTGGATAATTGCTGTAAATCATTCCGCGAAATCATGCATGATTTTATTGCCACCCGTAAAGAAATGGCTGCTGATTTGCTGGTACTGCCGGAAACTGATTATCAGAAATGCGGGACACATCAGTCATTTGGAAGTATGAACCTGTTGCAATGGATCAACTTCTTTTTACTGCATGAAGCCCATCACCTGTTCACCATTTTTCGCCTCACGGCAACTTTAAAAATGGAAACAAGTCAGGAAGCCTGAGGGGCTTACCATTTTTTCATTTCATCATAAACAGAAGTGTAGAAAGAAACAAAGCCTTCCACAAAGTGACGGAGGGAATCAGATAGTAGTTTCATGCTGGGTGGGTTGAATGGTTATGTAAAGCAACGGAATTCCAAAATACCGGACAATACCACTTTGAGGTGATTTTTCGGGGCATTGCTGCTTCCTCCCTGTTAAAAAATGGGTAAAGCAGGTATGGCCGCAAAAAATATTTGTTTATTCAATGTTTGAACATTAATTTTGTTGTTCAAACATTAAATAACCCCGAAATAATTTACAATGAGCGATTTAAAAACAAATGTGGATCAGCTGAATCAGATGATCCTCGAAGGAAAAATCCTGGATGCTTTTGACAAATTCTATGACGATGCAGTTGTAATGCAGGATAATAACTACCCCGCCCGTGAAGGCAAGGCCCTGAACCGTCAGTATGAAGAGGCATTTGTTGGCGGACTGACTGAATTCCGTGGTGCCAAAGTAATCAGCACCCTGATCAGTGATGACCTGGCAGTAACCGAATGGTGGTTTGACTATACCCATAAGGATTATGGTACCCGTAATTACCGTCAGCTGGCTGTTCAGCGCTGGAAAAACGGTAAAATTGTTGAAGAAAAATTCTATTACAACAATTAATCCGGTAAAAAACACAATTCCTCATAAAAGTTTCCCGCGAAGCGTGTTGCTTCGGGGGAAACTTTTTACTTTTAGCAGGAGATAACATGATAATGGGCATTGAAAAAGACATACAGCAAACCAAGTTCAGGAATGCACACCAGAAGGCTGCGATCAATCTGATCTATACCTTATCCTGGATGCGTGACAAGACCCGTTGTATTTTTGATGCAGAGGATATCACTTCACAGCAGTTTAATATCCTGCGCATATTAAGAGGAAGTTTTCCGCAACCCCTCTCTACCCTGCAGATCAGGGAAAGGATGCTTGAAAAAATGAGTGATACCAGCCGGATTGTTGACCGCCTGATCGCAAAAGGACTGGTAAAAAAAGTTACCTGTAAAACAGACCGCCGCCTGGTGGATGTGATTATCACTGATAAAGGAAAAAAATTACTGGAGCGCCTGGATGAAAAACAGGACCTGATTGACGGAGTACTGGGCAATCTTTCAGAAAAAGATGCTAATATTCTCAGCGACCTGCTCGATCAGATCAGAGATGGCAGTGAATGATGTATTTTCGCTGTATATCTTATTCGAATGAATTGTCATAAGCTCCTGATTACGTATTGCGTTTTATTATTATCCCTCAGTCTGAAAGCCCAGCCCAAGTATGAATTCCGTGGTGTCTGGATTGC
>DAORJS010000236.1:0-4480 GCA_035439185.1 Chitinophagaceae bacterium | reverse complement strand
CCTGCGTGATAAATCTATTTATCTGGGAGTGGTGATGTGGAAAAAGGAAAGTGCACTGAAACGAAAATATGCGTTGATTGAAGTACCCAGCCGGACCCAGGGCCGTTTTAAGATTCTCCCCTCTCCCAAACCGGATGAAACCCATATCATCCTGCTGGAAGATGTGATCCGCTTTAACCTCCCGGATATTTTTTCCTATTTCGGATATGATCAATACCAGTCGCATATTTTCAAAGTGACCCGTGATGCGGAAATTGATATCGATGAAGATGTATCCACCAGCATGATTCAGAAACTGGAAAAGGGGATCAAAAACAGAAGAAAAGGGCAACCCGTCAGATTTGTATATGACCGGGAAATGGATCCGGGTCTGCTCGAATACCTGGTAAGAAGACTCAACCTCAGCAAACGGGATAACCTGATTCCGGGAGGGCGTATCCATAATTTCCGGCACTTCATGGATTTCCCGGAGCATGTATTCAAAGAAAAAAGGAACCGGAAAAAACCTTTTGATCATCCCCTGCTTACCGAACGAAGGGTATCTGATGTGATTATGGAAAGGGATATCCTCCTGCATTTTCCTTATCATTCTTTCCTTCCGCTGATTGACCTGATCCGGGAAGCAGCTTTTGATCCGGATGTGACCACAATCAAGATCACCTGTTATCGCCTGGCACCGCAATCTAAAATTATCAATGCCCTGATCAATGCAGTACGCAATGGCAAGGAAGTGGTGGTGGTGATTGAACTGAGGGCCAGATTTGAAGAAGAAGCAAATATTGAATGGAAGAACAGACTGGAAGAAGAAGGCGCCAAAGTACTGGTGGGCATTCCCAATATGAAAGTACATGCCAAGATTTGTTCAATCCGGAAAAAAACAAAAGACAATAATTTCAACTGGTATGGTTTTATCAGTACCGGCAATCTGAACGAAAGAACCGCCAAAGTTTATGCCGATCACTGTCTGCTGACTTCCAACCAGAAGATCATGGGAGATGTGAACAGGATTTTTAATTATCTGGAGCAACCCAAGACCGGTGCGGCCTTTATGCGGGATTGTAAATTTATCATCCCCAGTCCTTCCATTGTTAAAAAAGAAATGCTCCGGCTGATAGATGAAGAAATCAAAGCTGCCCGGAAAAAAAAGCCGGCTGCCATCACCCTGAAAATGAATTCACTTTCCGATGAAGACCTGATTCAGAAATTATATGAAGCGGCAAGGGCCGGTGTACAGTTAAAGCTGATCATACGCGGCATCTATTGTATGTATTCAGATCACAAAAAATTTGAAATACCGGTACGTGCGATCAGCATCGTGGATGAATACCTGGAACATGCCCGCGTGTGGGTATTTCACAACCGGGGTAAAGAGAAAGTTTATATATCTTCGGCCGACTGGATGTTGCGCAACCTGGAACATAGGGTGGAAGTTACCTGCCCCGTCTGGAATGATGACTTAAAAATGGAGCTCAAGGATATACTGAATATCCAGCTCCAGGATAATGTGAAGGCAAGGTGGCTCGATAATCAGCTGAATAATGAATATGTGACAACAACCCGCAAGAAAATCCGTTCCCAGGTAGAGACCTATAATTATCTGTACAAAAAAACACAGGCACTGAGTGAGACTGGCAGCCATTGATATCGGAAGTAATGCGGCAAGATTACTGATTACAGATGTGATCCCGGGTTTGCAGGGAGTACCTGAATTCATCAAGGTCGTTCTGGTCAGGGTTCCGCTCCGGTTGGGATTTGATGTATTTGATAAGGGCGAAATATCTCCGGTTAAATCCGATAAAATCATCAAAACAATCAAGGCTTACAAATTACTGCTTGATGTGTACGAAGTCAGGCACCTGAAAGCCTGTGCCACATCCGCCATGCGGGATGCAGTCAATGCACCGGAAATCATTAAAAAAGTACAGTCAGAAACCGGAATCGGAATTGAAGTCATCTCCGGTGATCAGGAAGCTTCTCTTATTTATGAAAATCATATTGCAGAGAATTTATCAGTAGAAGAATCCTATCTCTATATAGATGTGGGTGGTGGCAGTACCGAACTTACTTTTTTCAGTGACGGGAAAATGATTTTCAAAAAATCATTCAATATCGGAACTATCCGACTGCTCAAGAATCAGGTCAACGAAGCGGCCTGGGATGAAATGAAGGAGTTTATCCGGAGCAAAACAAAAGGTTATCATCACGTAACGGCTATCGGATCCGGTGGAAATATCAACAAGATTTTTTCCATATCAAAAAGAAAAGAAGGCAAACCGCTTACACTTGAGTTATTACGTGATTATTACAAGGAATTCAGCAATCTATCCCTGTCTCAGCGGATCACCCTGCATAAACTCAGAGAAGACCGGGCCGATGTAATCGTTCCTGCCCTGCTGATCTATATTAATGTGATGCGCTGGGCAGATGCCGAGGAAATTTTTGTTCCCAAGATTGGTTTGGCTGACGGATTGATACATAATTTATATGAGGAGGTTAAATTGAGGGAACTGGAAGTGTGAGTGGCTAGTGGCTAGTGGCTAGTGGCTAGTGGCTAGTGGGGAACGGGAGTGAATGAACTATATTGTAAGTTGTATTTTATTTTTTGCATGTTTCAGTACAGGGATTATTGATGTAAATTTATACTCCTTCAATACCCAATAACTAATAACTAATCCCCCAACATGTCAGTCAATAAAGAAATCAAAAAAGTCACCACCAACACGCTCCTGAAAATGAAACAGGCCGGTGAGAAAATTGCCATGCTCACAGCCTATGATTTTTCATTTGCCAGGATCATAGATGGTGCCGGTATTGATGTAATCCTGGTGGGAGATTCTGCTTCCAATGTAATGGCCGGACATGAAACCACACTTCCCATTACCCTGGAACAAATGATCTATCATGCCCAGTCAGTTATCAGAGGGATCAACAGATGCCTGGTGGTGGTGGATCTTCCATTTGGTCATTATCAGTCGAACCCCGAAGTTGCCCTCGCTTCTGCCATCCGAATCATGAAAGAAACCGGTGCTCATTCAATAAAAGTGGAAGGCGGGGAAGAAATACTTGATTCAGTTAAAAAAATAGTTTCAGCCGGTATACCAGTCATGGGACACCTGGGACTGACCCCGCAATCCATTTATAAATTCGGCACCTATACGGTTCGGGCCAAAGAAGAAGCAGAAGCTAATAAATTAAGGCAGGATGCCAGATTGCTTGAAGAAGCCGGTTGTTTCGCCATTGTACTGGAAAAAATTCCGGCAGTTTTGGCAACAGAAGTAACCAATAGCCTCCATATCCCGACTATTGGAATCGGTGCCGGTGCAGGTTGTAACGGACAGGTTTTAGTCATGCATGATATGCTCGGGATCAATACCGAATTCAAACCCCGCTTTTTAAGACGTTATCTGGATATTCATGAAATGGCAACCCATGCTGTTCAGCAATACATCAGTGATGTAAAATCTGCTGATTTCCCCAACCAGCAGGAACAGTATTGAATTGTAAAGTGTTTGTCAACTTATAGCGGTCAGCTGATTTTCCTTCCGGCAGCCACTATTTTTGCGGCCAATTGCCACCGGCAATCAATAAATCACTGTTTATGGGTCGTAAAATTCTAACGGTATTCATTATTATTTTTTGCCTGAGTACAGGAATAAAAGCACAGGACAGTATTCAGGTACTGAGTGGAATCACCATTACCGCCAGTTTACAGGAACAGCAACAAAAAGAAACGGGGAGAAATATAATCAGCATCCGCGGTGATTATTTCAACGCACTTGCCGTTCATTCTCTCGATGAGTTGTTGCGTTATCTGCCCGGAGTGGAAGTGCAGCAAAGAGGGCCCCAGGGTGCACAAAGCAATATCATTTTGCGCGGCGGTACTTTTCAACAGGTACTGGTCATTATTGACGGTATCCGTTTGAATGACCCTTTAACCGGTCATTTCAACAGTTATATCCCGATGAATCCGGCCGAAATAGAAAGAATTGAAATACTGAAAGGAGCTGCCGCAGCTATCTACGGATCGGAAGCCGTTGGTGGAGTGATCAATATCATCAGCCGGAGTTTTCACAAACAGACATTCAATCCGGGCAAACTATTCCGCGGCAGATTGATGACCGGTGAGTATGCATTGATTAACGGGGAAGCGTATGGCCGGATGAGCACTGCGAAATCCGTTTACTCAGCCGGCTTTCAATCCAACAATGCTGATGGACCCGGGCTCCGGGGCACCAATGGATTTTTTCATCTGCACAATGCCAATATTGCAATGGCCACACAGCTCAGTAAAAACTGGATCATCCGCTTCCGGGCTGCAGCTGACTGGCGTTCATTTAATGCGCAGAATTTTTTTACCACGTTCAGCAGCGATACTGCCCGGGAAAAAGTAAACAGCTGGTGGAACCATTTACGGATGGAAATAAAAACCCGTAAAGGTTCGCTGCAATGGGATGCAGGATATAAACAACTCCGGGATCAA
>DAORJS010000235.1:0-4500 GCA_035439185.1 Chitinophagaceae bacterium | reverse complement strand
TTCTGGCCCCGACAAATTCTATATCAAACCCATCCCATAAACGGATATGGGCCGTACCAAAATTCTTAAAATAATCCACCCGTGGTACCGGGTCAAACAACCGGGCTGTTGCCGTAGCCAGCTCGATAGCATCACCGGCACAAACAAAATCTGCATCCTTTGTTTCCCTGCCCAACAATTTATCGCGGACAAATCCGCCAATCAGATAGGATTCCAGTCCCAGGCTACCAGAAGCCCGGGCCACTTTATCAATAACAAATAATTCTTTCTCACTACATGGAATCTGCATGCCGCAAAGATAATGTGGGAATGTGGGAATGTGGGAATGTGGGAATGTGGAAATGTGGGAATGTGGAAATGTGAGAATGTGAGAATGTGGAAATGAATTCTAGCAAAAGAAAAGACTAAAACTTCCTGTATGCTATATGCAGACTGCTGACTGCCGACTGCTGACTGCCAACTGCCGACTGCTTACTGCCGACTGCCGACTGTCCTCACCCCCTCAGCACCTCCACCTCCCCATTCCTCCACCTGATCACGGAAGAGGGTGCAGCGATCGTCAAATCATCCTGCCTGTATTGAACGATATAATCAATACCGGCTTTCACTTCCGCTGCTATTTCCTGATAGATACGGGGAGCCGGCTGACCAGAGATATTGGCTGAAGTTGATACAATAGGTTTGCGGAAACGTTTTATTAATTGTCTGCAGAAAGGTTCCGCACAGATCCTGATCCCAATACTGCCATCGGCACCGGTTAAATTGGATGCCAGTCCGATAGCACCTTCATAAATAACCGTAGTAGGCTTTGTAGCTTGCTGGAGATAATCAAATACAGCCAGATCTGGTGCTGCTGTATATTGCAATACATCTTTTTCCTCTGCCACCAGTACAATCAGGGCTTTTTCATCCGCTCTTTGCTTCAGCGCATATACTTTAGCAACAGCCGCTTCATTAGTGGCATCACAACCGATTCCCCACACGGTATCTGTTGGGTAAAGTATCAGTCCCCCGTTTTTCAATGTATCCAGACATTGTACAATATCTTTTTCCATATCCATCATATCCTTGCAGTTATTATCTTTTTGACTTCATTGATAATTATTTTTTCATCCAGCTTTGTTAAACAGGCAGGGATACCATAAGGTTTGCAGGTATTACTTGTACAGGGTTCACAACTCAGTTGGTTTAACCGGATAATGCTGCGCAAATCCTGATTATAGGGGGCCGTATTATTTTCGTTGCCTGCACCAAATAAAACTATGGTATGGGTACCCAATGCATTCGAGAAATGTGCGGGTCCGCTGTCAGTTGTCAGCAGTAACCTGGCTCCTTCCAGAAACCCTGCCAGCTCAGGGATCGGTGTTGCACCGGCCAGGTTCATGATACTGGTCCGGCTGGCCAAACTGGTATATACTTCATCCACAAAGGCAGCTTCTTTATTACTTCCAACCAGGAAAATATCACCCTGATATATTTTTCTTACTTCATCAATCAACTGCACCGCCTTTTCTTTAGGCAAACGTCTCGACAGTGCTTCCGAATTGATATTTATGACAATGTACTCCTGTTTTTGTTTACCCGGACCTTTTAATTTCACTGCTGTTTTCTGCAAAGTCTTTCCGGTAAATTGTTGCAAAAGTTCCAGATACTCTTCTACCCGGTGAAGACCGGTCTTCTTGTTGAAAGCGGTAGTAAGCAAGAGTCCCCGGCCCTCCTTCCGGTAACCAACTCTTTTGGCAGCACCGGAAGCAAAAGCCATTACTGCGGAGGAGAGTGAGTCAGGCAAACAAAAAAACAAATCATATTTTTTTTGCTGCCTGATCAATTTACCAAATTTCCAGGCACCAGTTATACCAGGAAATTCTTCTTTGGAAAAAATATAACGTTGTCCGTGTTCCGGAAAAAAATCCAATAATACATCGATCCCTTTTTTGGCGATCAGGTCAATGGTTGCTTTAGGATACAGATCCTGAACAGCCTTCACAAAAGCTGAACTCATTACCATATCTCCCATCCAGTTGGGCAGCCTGATCAGGATATTCATAGCCGCAAAGTTGCGGTTTCTTCGTCAATTTATCTGCTAATCAACAAGACCAGCCCCACTCATTTAGACATTCAGCTAAACCCTACCAGCTGCCACCCATTCACCACTCCCCACTTGTCACTTGCCACTTGCTACTAGCCACAATTCCCTACTTTCGCAAAAAAAACAAAAATGAAGGACCTGATACTTGAAGCATGGGCCAACCGTGATTTACTGAAAGATGCTAAATACAGTGATACAGTAAGAGCCGTGATTGAAGAAGTGGATAAAGGAAGATTGCGTACTGCTTCCCCAGCCGGTACCAATTCAAACGGATCATCGGTATGGGAAGTGAATGAATGGGTAAAACAGGCCATACTGATGTATTTCGGTATCCAGCAGATGCAGACCTGGGATCTGGCCCCTTTCGAATTTTATGATAAAATGCTGCTCAAGAAAAATTATAAAGAACTCAGCGTAAGAGCGGTTCCGCATGCTGTTGCCCGTTATGGTGCCTACCTCGCAAAGAATGTGGTCCTCATGCCCAGCTATGTGAATATCGGCGCCTATGTGGATGAAGGTACCATGGTGGATACCTGGGCCACGGTTGGCAGCTGTGCCCAGATCGGCAAAGGCGTTCACCTGAGTGGTGGTGTGGGCATCGGTGGTGTTTTAGAACCACTGCAGGCGACACCTGTGATCATTGAAGATGGATGCTTTATTGGCAGTCGTTGTATTGTAGTGGAGGGTGTGGTGGTTGAAAAAGAAGCGGTATTGGGTGCCAATGTTGTTCTCACCCAATCTACCAAGATCATTGATGTAAGCGGAGCAGAGCCGGTTGAGATGAAAGGGCGGGTTCCGGCCCGAAGTGTGGTGATCCCTGGATCCTATTCCAAAAAATTTCCTGCCGGCGAATATGGCGTGGGATGTGCATTGATCATCGGACAGCGTAAACCCAGTACGGATCTCAAGACCAGTCTGAATGATGCGCTCCGTGATTTTAATGTAAGTGTATAAGCTGGTTTAAACTGTTAATAATAAAAGAGTCCCACCAATGGTGGGACTCTTTTGATTTGGGTGTGAGTATTCTCGATTTTAGTCTTTCACCACTTTCAGCGTTGTTTCTTTGCCGCCATTCATCACCCGGATAAAATACATCCCGGCTGCGAGTTTGGAAAGATCCATCTCTGTATTCACAGTAGCCGTACGCTGTTGCCTTACCAGTTTACCATACATATCGAATACCCTGATATCAGCCAGTCCCTGCAGGTTGTCGATGCGGATATTCAGTTTGCTGGTAACCGGATTGGGGAAGAGGATTACTTTTTCTGTAATCAGTTCTTCTGTCCTGCTGGCTGTACCCAGCTGAACCCTGAGTGTATAACAACTGCTGGTATTATTCGCTCCGTTATATCCGAATACCCGTGCATAATAGGTACCTGCCGTTGCGGTATAATTAATGGTTTCACTGGTTGTGCTGCCATTGGAAGAAGCACCTACCTGTGTATTATTCCGGTACAGGCGAAGGTCATAATCAGCAGGCAGGGTACCCAATGTTACGGTAATGGTACCGCCGGTTGTAATTACAAATTTGTAATAGTCGTTGTCTGAACTGGTGTTGATCAGCCCTTTAACATCTGTATTGAAAGGAATAGTGGCCGCCCCATTCCTGCTTCCATTTGTTGACACATCATAAGGACCAGGACAGGTAGAAGCAGTAGCTGTTGTGAATTGTGCCTGTACATATGCGCTGCTGGAGCCTGAACAATTGGTCCGGACCCTCCAGTCGTATAATGTTGAAGCAGATAATCCGCTCAGGTTAACGGAAGTGGCAGTGGTGGCAGTTGCTGCATTAATCCAGGTGGCAGAACTGTTCGCTTTATAATCCACATCATAGGAAACAGCACCGCTCGCAGCTGTCCAACTAACTGAAGCAGCAGAAACGGTAATACCAGTAGAACTTAATCCTGTCGGTGTATTACAACCTGCCGGAGGAATGGTAGTGAACTGGGATTGCGCATAAGCACTGCTGCCACCGGCACAATTCGCCCTCACCCTCCAGTCATATAAGAAACCGGATGCAAGACCAGTAAGGTTAAAGGAAATGGAAGTGGTGCCTGTAACAGCGTTGGTCCAGGTGCCCGAGGTACTCAGTTTATAATCCACATCATATGAGGTCGCACCGGCAACTGTGGCCCAAAGCACCGTTGCCGATGTGGTGGTGATGGCGGTAGAAGAAAGAAAATCTGGAGTGCCACAACTGGATCCGGATGTGATGGTGAAATTCGTATTTGAAATATCAAAGAAGATATTTCCCACCGCTTCTACTTTAATACGTGCAGTCGTGCTGGGTGTGTTGGGAATAGTAACTACTTGTGACCCGTCATTAGGTGTACTGGCGATTAATGTAGTGAAAGTATTTCCGCCATCTGTTGATAATGATATTTTCACATTGGCACAACTTACGGGAGCAG
>DAORJS010000234.1:2106-4503 GCA_035439185.1 Chitinophagaceae bacterium | reverse complement strand
GTCAAGGATCTGAAAGATGAGGATTTTGTAAAATCACATAATATCGTACTCTGCACCCGTAAGGGAATCATCAAGAAAACAGAACTGGAGGATTTCAGCCGTCCCCGTCAGACCGGGGTGAATGCCATCACGATCGTGGAAGGTGACGAACTACTGGATGCGAAATTAACAGATGGCAGCAGTGAAATCCTGATGGCAGTCCGGACGGGAAGAGCCATTCGTTTCTCTGAAGAAAAAGTCAGAGCCACCGGAAGAGGGGCCATTGGTGTTGCCGGTATTGAAGTGGATGATGCCGGTGATGAAGTGGTCGGCATGATTTGTGTAAATCAGGAAGATAAATCATCCAGAACAGTATTGGTGGTCAGTGAAAAAGGCTTTGGAAAAAGAACGCCGATTGATGAATACAGATTCACTAACCGGGGCGGAAAAGGGGTGAAGACCATTAATGTTACAGAAAAAACCGGAGGATTGGTAGGCATACTTTGTGTGTCGGAAATAGAAGACCTGATGATTACCTGTAAAAGCGGTGTAACCATCCGGATGCCTGTGGCCGGAATCAGTGAACAGGGAAGGGCCACCCAGGGAGTTAAACTGATCCGCTTGGATGATGGCGATGAAATTGCTGCGATCACCAACCTGTTGGACCAAACGAGCCAGAACGGAAACGGAGAAGCTGCTGCTGAGACCGGCGAAGCCATTGCAGAAACCGGGGAGCAGACACCTGAAAACCCTGATCAGGCTCCAGAAAACAAGGAGCAGGCAACCGATGGGGAGGAAAATACATCTGAGGATAGTTCAAACCAATAAAATACACAAGATGAAAAGAATCATTTACCTGTTCGTGGCCCTTTGCGCTACGCTTGCCACCAAAGCGCAGTCCATCGAATCAGTTAAAACAATGCTAACGTTGCAACAATACCCGAAAGCAAAAGAAGAGCTGGACAAAGGAATGGGCAATGCCAAATTCAACAGCAAACCCGAAGCGTATATGCTGAAGTGCTGTATTTATGCGGCCCTGTCTATGGACAATGCCAATAAAAATTCAGCTACCGGTGAACAACTGGCGGCAGATGCAGAGGCAGCCTACAAAAAATATAAAGAGATGGATCCGGCCCAGGCTTTGTTGAATGACCCCATCTACCAGAACGGGCCCATCAATCTGTATTCATACAATTATTCCAAAGGGTATAATGATTATTCCACCAAAAACTGGAATGGCGGATTTGAAAGATTAAAAAAGGCAGTCGAGTTATCGGATCTGCTGATCGCCAAAAAACTCCTGACCGTAACACTTGATACCAACGTACTGATCCTGGCTGGTATCACGGCGGAGAACAGCAAGCATAGCGATGATGCAGCCAGATTTTACGGCAGACTCGCTGATGCAAAAATCCCGGGAGCAGAATTTGAAAGTATTTACCGTTACCTCGTGAATTATTATTTCGGCAAAAAGGATATGGAATCTTTTGAGAAATACAAAGCCATGGGGGCACAGCTGTATCCCAAAAGCGAGTATTTCACATTTGACAAGGTTGATTTTGCTGTAGGACTGGTAGAAGGTTTTGATGATAAAGTGAAAGAAGTGGAGACAGTACTGGCCAAAGATCCTGATAACTATAAAGCTAATCAGGTGCTGGGAGAGATCATTTATGACACCCTGAATTCCACCAGGGAAGGTGCTGTTTTGCCACAGAATGCTGCTGAACTGGAAACCAAAATGATTAATGCGTTTAAAAAATCAGCCGCCGCCAAACCCAACAGTGAAATCCCTTATCTCTATATGGGGGATCACTATATCAATAAAGCCGTTAAAGTAAATGACGCCCGTGCTGCACATGCTGCCGAAATGAAGGCCCGGACAAAACCCGGAACCATGGCCTCCAAAGATGATATCGCCAAACGTGACAAACTCGATCTGGACTATGGCAATGCGCTGGAACAGGCCCGTGAACCATACGAGAAAGCAGCCGAAATTTTTGCGGCCAAAGAAAAGCTGGAAATGAGAGATAAACAGCAGTATAAAAAAGCCTGCAACTACCTGGCTGATATTTTTGCTTTCAAAAAAGTACAATCAAAAGGTAAACCTGCTGATATTGCAAAATATACGGCAGAGGAGAAGAAGTGGAATGACAGGTATGATTCGATAAAATAAGAACAAGAGATAAACTTTAGAATGGGTCACTTTAAAGTGACCTTTTCTTAAAAACTATAATTTAACATAATGTAAATTATTGGAAAGAATTTCTATATTTGTGGGTAAAGGGTATTGTTACCTGTATCAGATGATTGTAGCTTACATCTTTAAATCAACACTATGCGACTGATTTATCAACCTGTTCTTTTAATCGTATTAATTATTGTAGCATCCTGTAACGGCGCAGAAAATAAAGCCGACGG
>DAORJS010000234.1:0-2006 GCA_035439185.1 Chitinophagaceae bacterium | reverse complement strand
TTGCTGCTGACGGGAAAATACTAAGGAATGATTTCTATACCATCCAGAATATCGAACCCGGCGATCTGGAAACAATTAAAATACCGGCAATCCCCAAAGCTGCTAGACTTACCAGTCATGTGGTTAAATTAAAAAGCAACGAACTCACCAACGGAGAAATGGTGCTGGCCGGCACCCATTTCGGTCAGGATCAATAATGGATCTGAAGGAAATCATACGTTTAGAACATTCAAAGAAAAATTGCCGGAAAATCACCAACTGGATCGGCGATCAGCAGGATCGCTTCGATCAGTTATTCCTGATTTTTTTGGGAGATGACTTTTGCGATTCCCAGCGTGCTTCCTGGCCGCTCAGTGAAGCAGTAATCGCCCACCCTTCCCTGATCCGCAAACACCTGAAAGCACTGGTCAGGAACCTTGATCGACCCGGTCAGCATGAAGCCATTAAAAGAAATACGGTCAGGATCCTTCAGTTTATTATTATTCCTCCTTCACTCCAGGGAAAGGTCATGGATCTTTGCTTCAATTACCTGATCAGTCCAACCGAAAAACCTGCCGTCAAAGCCAGCGCCCTGACAGTGATTTATAATCTCTCCCAAAAACATCCTGATATCCGCAACGAATTACTCGCTATCATTGATCAGCAATGGGATCAGGAATCTAAAGCATTCCGGTCCAGAGCTTCTTCAATACTCAAATCGCTGTCCGCTGTAAACCTGAATCGCTGATCCCTCTGCTAAAAAAACTGAAGCGGGCTTTTCCGAATCTAAAAAGCGAAATGTTGGGTCATATATGCCGAAAAAATCTTTCGAAATGGAACTGGATTGAACAGCTGCAATATCCCATTGGGGATGCATGACCTGGTAGGCCGTGGTACCCCTCTTACCTGCCGCAAATCCCCAATAATGTTCAGTGATAAATGCTTCCTCTGATCCGGGTTTCAGGGCAGATGCATCTTTATCAGCCATTACTTCCAGGCTGTTCCAACGGCCTTTGTTTTTACATTGATAAACCACTTCCTGTTTATTGGTATGTATCTTCCAGTCATATTGCATAGGGAATGTCCTGTATTTCTCCTGATATAGCTGATTCGCTACAAAACTGATCGCCGGTTTGGGTACAATTTCACTGATGAATACAACTCCTCTCCTGTTCACACCATTAATTTCCTGTTTTACATAAAACCTGAGATTGATCTCCGGAAACCGGGTATGAAATGGAATCGCAAATTCTTTCACCCTTACTTTACGGAATAAAAAACCAACCAGACTGATATAACAACGGTCCCGCCAGAAATCAAGGGTTGTTCCAGCCGGTACATAGGGTTCCAGGATCGCCGGATCCACCTGGTAATTGGCCATGATCAGTTTCCGCCACTCAGCGTTCAGGAAAATACTTTGATGACTCATACCCTTGTATTGAGAAATTATGAAAGATTATAAATAAAGAGCCAGATAAATACCACCGTGAACAGTATAAACAATCCATTCATGGCGAATTCCCCGATCCGGAATATTGTTTTGCGGGGAATCTGGTACATGGGATAATAAGCAAACTGCGTAATGAGTTTTCCCGTCCAGTAAGCGGCAATCAATCCGGTCAGTGCCATCGCGAGTCTGGTCTTATTCTGTAAATCATCAGTCAGTAACAATGCGATCAATCCAAATGAAAAATTTAAACCCTGTATATAACGTCCGTAGGTTTTGGCGATCTCCTGGTTCAGCGGTTTCAGCTTTTTGATATCATTGTACCAGTCAAATACACGGTGCCTGATATAAGGATAAATAGCGGCGGTAAATATCTGTCCGATTCCTCCGGCGATGATCAGCCAGTTGGGTATTGCTTTCATTTTTTGGATGGTTTATCAAATTCACGGAAAATCAAACGAAGATTCTGGTCGTAAGTGATATAATTGTACAGCCAGTTACAGAATACAAAAAAGCGGTTCTTGACCCCCAGGATCAGCATCAGGTGCAATCCCATCCAGATCATCCAGGCGATAAAACC
>DAORJS010000233.1:0-4518 GCA_035439185.1 Chitinophagaceae bacterium | reverse complement strand
AGACATCTTTCCAGGTTTACCCGGCTGCCTGCTGTCCAGGTGGAGAGATTGGTTTTGGACAGGGTTTCCGCAATTGCTGTAACGCGGTGCTGATTACCATTCACTTCTTCAACGGTCAGGCAAACCCCGTTATGGCTTACACTTTGGTCGGGTGTTAATTCGGCAGAAATCGGCGACTCAATCCAGAAACTGGTATTGGTTCCTGTTGAAAAAATCCGGCTAACCCGGCCAGTCGTTTCAATAATACCTGTGAACATGCCTGCAAATTAAGCAGTTATTGGGTCTCCGGGCAGGGCCAGTACCTTGAAAACTTTCCGGCCCAGGGTTTTTTACTATAAAATATTCATCCTATCTTTGCGAGCCTAAAAAATACCAAAGGAGGTATCAACACATATGCTTATCATTGATTCAAAAGATTGCGAAAACATTGACAAGGCGCTGAAGAAGTACAAGAAGAAATTTGAAAAATCCAAAGTACTGTTGCAGCTCCGCGAACGTCAGTCATACACCAAGCCTTCGGTTAAACGCCGTGGTGCCGTGCTGAAAGCAATCTACAAGCAACAGATTGCCAGCGGAAAAATTGAGGGTTAATTAACCCCTGCTATAAATTCTTATATAGCTGTTCCCACCGTGGAACAGCTATTTTTTTGCCCATATTTCTTCAGTAGCTTTGAAAGAACAATATGGTCTTACTCAACCCGCAGGGCATACAGCCATTTCTCGATTACCTCCGCTACGAAAAAAGGTATTCGGCACATACGATCCTGGCTTATCAGGGTGACCTGGAGGAATTTCTTTCATTTACTACACAACAATACGGATCAACCAGTCTTAGTGAACTCAGTCACCATCATATCCGGAGCTGGCTGGCTGTGATGAAGGACCGGGGGCTGACCGCCCGGAGTATCAACCGGAAAATTTCCACACTCAAATCTTTTTTCAGGTTTTATATGAAACAGGGAGAACTGGAAATATCTCCCATGGCCAAGATCATAACACCCAAATCCGGTAAAAAACTGCCTTCGTTTGTAAGAGAGGAGGATACCGTGGCGTTGATGAAATCCCTTGAGCGTTCAGCGGAAGACTGGAAAAGCCTGAATGCAAAGATGCTGATCACAATTTTTTACGCCACGGGAATGCGGTTGAGTGAATTGCTGGGACTCCGGGAAAGACAGATCGATTTTGAAAAAGCCCAGATCAGGGTCCTGGGAAAAGGTAATAAAGAAAGGATCATTCCGGTGAGCCGGGAACTGTTGCGGCAGATCAGGGATTATGCGGATCAGAAAAAGGCACGCTATGAAAAGTCAGAAGACTTTCTTTTAATAACAGAAAAAGGCAAAAAGTTATATCCCAAATACGCCTGGTTACTGGTAAATACCTATCTCGGACTCACCACTACTTTGGAAAAGAAAAGCCCCCATGTGCTTCGTCACAGTTTTGCCACTCACCTGATGAATAATGGAGCAGGACTGAATGCAGTCAAGGAATTACTGGGCCACAGCAGCCTGGCAGCCACCCAGGTTTATACCCATACGACCATCGGGAAACTAAAAGATATTCATAAAAAAGCCCATCCGAAAGCCTGAAAAAAAACTGGACCGGCACAATAAAATTTTAGCCTTTTTTTTTATGAAGCGTTTGTTTTTTACAGTAACTTACTACTGTTAAAAAGAACCACCCTCTGAAAAGCCACAATGCCTCTCTATCGCAGGTAAGTTCTTTATTTATTGTTTCACAGATTAAAACCGATGATTATGAACGTAAACATTCAATCTGTTCATTTCAGTGCAGACAGAAAGCTGGTCGATTATGTGAACCGGAAGCTGGAAAAGCTTGCTCATTTTACCGACCGGGTTATTCAGGTGAACGTATTTCTGAAACTGGATAATGTGGTGCATGCTGTTAAAGACAAAATCGCAGAAATCCGGGTGCATATCCCCCGGCACAGCTTTTTCGTAAAATCTACTAGTAAATCTTTCGAGGAATCATTTGATGAAGCATTTGATTCCCTGGTCACCCAGATCAAAAAAAATAAGGCCCGCAAAGCCGCCTGATCTTAAAAAAGGGCCCCGGTACCGAAAAGGACCGGGGTCCTTTTTTTATTTACTGATTTTCAGGATAAATTTCCCTCTTCAAAATTTTTCCAATATTCAAATTCCCTTACCTTTGCCACCCCAAAACCTAAGCATGTCGAAGGTGGGGCAAGTTCTTTATTGCTTGGATCGACGAACTTCCCGGGCTAAATCCGGAGGGGCGGAGATGAAAAGTCGCCACTTTAGCTCAGCTGGTAGAGCAACTGATTTGTAATCAGTAGGTCGTTGGTTCGATTCCGACAAGTGGCTCCAGGTATTTATCGGAAATGGAGCTGGAAATGCTGCCAGCGTATTTCCGAAAACGGGCAAGTAGCCAAGTGGCCAACGGCAACAGACTGTAAATCTGTCCTCTTACGAGTTCGGTGGTTCGAATCCATCCTTGCCCACGTAGAAATGTGAAGATGTGTGAATGTGGAAATGTGAAAATGATGGTCTCATAGTTTTGTAGTTCTTTAAAAACGGAAAATTGGAAATTGTCCATGTGTAATTATGAAATGCAGGTTCCTGCATTTTCACATTTCCACATTTTCATATTTCCACATTTAACAAGCGGGAGTAGCTCATTTGGTAGAGCGGTAGCCTTCCAAGCTTCAGGTGGCCGGTTCGAGCCCGGTCTCCCGCTCTTTTCGGTTTGCGGCCTGCAGTTTCCAGTCTGCAGCATTTGTCAGAAATGACTGCTGACTGCCGACTGAAAACTGCTGACTGAGCAAAAGCCGTTGTAGCTCAGTGGTAGAGCACTTCCTTGGTAAGGAAGAGGTCTGGGGTTCAATTCCCCATAACGGCTCAAAGGTGTCTGACGACTGACCAGTCGTCCGACACATAAAAAACGCCTCTGGCGTTTTCACCAACCGGTGGCCAACGCTTCCGGTTAAAAAAAGGAAAATGGGGTTTGCCTGGCAAACCCGGACATATAAAACACAACCTAAAAACAGATAACATGGCAACTAAAGAGACCTTCAAAAGGGACAAACCACACGTTAACGTTGGTACTATCGGTCACATCGACCATGGTAAAACAACTTTAACGGCTGCCATCACTACCATTCTTTCTCAGAAGGGTATGGCGGAAGCAAAAAAGTATGATGAAATCGATGCTGCTCCTGAAGAAAAAGAAAGGGGTATCACGATCAACACCGCGCACGTAGAATATCAGACGGCTAACCGTCACTATGCGCACGTTGACTGTCCCGGTCACGCCGACTACGTAAAGAACATGATCACTGGTGCTGCCCAGATGGACGGCGCTATCCTGGTTGTGGCTGCTACTGATGGTCCCATGCCCCAGACAAAAGAACACATCCTGCTGGCCCGCCAGGTAGGCGTACCCCGTATGGTGGTGTTTATGAATAAAGTTGACCTGGTTGACGATCCTGAACTGCTCGACCTGGTTGAAATGGAGATCCGCGATCTGCTGACCTTCTACGGTTTCGATGGTAACAATACTCCTATCATCAAGGGTTCTGCTGCCGGCGCACTGGCTGGTGAAGAAAAATGGGTGAAAGGTGTGGAAGAACTGATGGAAGCTGTTGATACTTACATTCCGCTGCCTCCCCGCCCGGTTGATCAGGCCTTCCTGATGTCTGTTGAGGATGTATTCTCAATCACTGGTCGTGGTACAGTTGCCACTGGTCGTATCGAAAGAGGCCGTATCAAAGTAGGTGAGCCTGTTGAGATCGTAGGTCTGATCGAAAAGCCGCTGGCTTCTGTTTGTACAGGTGTGGAAATGTTCCGCAAACTCCTCGATGAAGGTGAAGCGGGAGACAACGCAGGTCTGCTGCTCCGTGGTATTGAAAAAACCCAGATCCGTCGCGGTATGGTTATCGTGAAGCCGGGTTCTATCACTCCGCACACTGAATTCAAAGCTGAAGTATACGTACTGAGCAAAGAAGAAGGTGGTCGTCACACTCCATTCTTCAATAAGTACCGTCCTCAGTTCTATTTCCGTACAACTGACGTTACAGGAGAAGTTGAACTGAATGCTGGTACTGAAATGGTGATGCCTGGTGATAACACTTCACTGACAGTGAAGCTGATCCAGCCCATCGCGATGGAAAAAGGTCTGAAATTCGCGATCCGCGAAGGTGGCCGTACCGTAGGTGCCGGTCAGGTGACTGAAATCCTTAAGTAAGAAGCTGTTAGCTTTTAGCGTATCGCTACGGGCAGGCTTTTTCAAAGAAGAATTGTATCTTTGTAACATAGTGCTAAAAGCTGTTCCGGTCAATCGGAATAGCTTTTAGCTTTCTTACCCAAAACCTCCCGAAAGGGTGACTGAAATTTCTTCCTTTAGGGGACAGGGGCAGGGAGGCAGAATAGTTCTTTTTACGGGCGTAGTTCTCCCGATAGCTATCGGGAGGCAGAAAGTTCTTTTTTACGGGCGTAGTTCAATGGCAGAATAGCGGTCTCCAAAACCGTTGATGGGAGTTCG
>DAORJS010000232.1:0-4525 GCA_035439185.1 Chitinophagaceae bacterium | reverse complement strand
CAGAGATGCGGAAAAAATACAGTCCTTATTATTGGGCAGCTTTTGTGCTGGTGGAGTAAACTTGTTTCAGCCAGCAATCGCTATACAACCAGAAAGAACCCGGTAAAAACGAATTCCGATAGCCGATCGCCAGATAGGCCCGGTAGCATTTAATGAAATAGGTACCCCTCCGTTATATCTGAGTAAACACAGTCCGGTCAAATACCGTTTGCATGGTATTGCCCTGCTTTTCATTTCACTTATATTAGCCAGATGAATAGATCATTTATACTGTGTTTTCTGGGCTCACTGCTCCTGATGTCGGGAAAAAGTGATGCTCAGCAATTCGGGCAGTTAAACGATAGCCTTCTTTTCCATTTATCCGTAAAGAACTACATGCAGGCTGATATTTATCTCAGCAAAATGAAACCATTGATTGGCAAGCATCTCGATCAGAAAAATAAAAATTTCAGGGATTTTTGGTGGAACGCAGTAATCTGTTATAAAAATATTGGTAAAGAAAAAGAGCTATTGGAGGCACTGGAGTGGGTGGAAAAATGGCATGTACAGCAACAACAGGACAATCAGCCAGATTTTGGATTCCTCTGTCTTGAAAAGGGCTTGTATTATAGCAGGACAGGAAACCTTGGTTTGTCCGGGAACTATTTAATTAAAGCAAGAGATCTTTTACGCACCCGGGAATATGAAAGTGGTAATGATTATGTGTCGGCCACGCATGCATTGGCCATGCTTTTGCAAAAACAAAAAAAATGGGATCAATCGGAACAGCTTTTTGAAGAAATTTTCAGTTTAGCAAAAAAGGGAGGATATTATGGTAAAATACCCGGGATTATTCATTCCTATGGTCAGTTTCAGATTGCATGGGGTCATTACGGTAAAGCCTCAGATGTATTGTTCATGCTTTTAATGGATCGTGCACAAAATGCCGGTTTAAATGACAGTCTGTATGTTGAAGTAATATTGGATCTGAGTAAAACCCAACATGCATTGGGACTTTACCTGAGTGCTAAATCCTTATTGGGTAATGCGGCAGTCAGGATCCAAAAAAAATACGGATCAGGTCAGGAATATTTCCGGAAACTGATCCTGGCATTGGGTGAATTATGTTTGGCCGGCGGACAGGTAAAAGAGGCAGAGACTTTTTTAAATCAGGCAGTATTGATTACTGAAAAATTATACGGGGCCGAAAGCCCTGAACTGTGGATTGTTCAACTGGCAAAAATCAGGTTCTTCAATAATTCCTTTAAACCCGGAGAAGCACTCACAGCTTTACAGCAAATCAGCTATGGTTTGAATAATCCCCGGATTAAAAATAAGCAGATCATTTATTCGAGGTATCTGTTTGAAAAGGGGAACACCCATCTCTTGCTGAATCAGATGGATTCAGCGGAGAATTGTTTTCGGTCAGCAAGAGATTTAATAAAACAGCAGGAAGGTGATTCTTCATTATTTTATATTGAAGTGATGAATCAGTATATCAGGTTATTTTATAGAAATGGTGAAAACTTCAAAGCAATCGTATTACTATCTGAAATTAATCAGCTTCTAAGTAAATATCTGCCGGCGCGACATCCGATCATTGATAAACAATTGGAGAAAGAGATAATGCTGCATGAGGAATTCGGAGAGTATGATCTCGCTACGATGTTTTTAATAGCTTATTCCGGAACAAAAGTGAATCAAATCAGGGAAATATTCCAGTACTTTTCTGAGTATGAAAAAAATGTTTTTCTGGATCATAATGCCTCTCTTCTGGATCATATCAACAGTTCTGCTTTTTTATATCCTACCACGGACGAGGTATATCTGGAAACAAGGTATTTAATGAATGCCGCTCTGAAATCGCTGACCCTGTCAGACACCTACAGGATGCTGAAAAAAGCCAGAAATTCAAACCGGCCTTCAGTCCTTGCCAGGGTGAAGAGAATGGATTCACTGAAAACTACCATGCAGTATCAATACAGCCTGCCACAAGCAAAAAGAAGCAATGAACTTCCCTGGATCAGACTCCAATATGACTTTCTTGAAAAATCGCTGAGAAAGGAAATGGAAAACGGGACCGGGCAGGATGTATTTGAAGCCAGCTTTGAAATCAACGACTATAAAAGAAATTTGAAGGAGGCCGAAATAGCAATTGAATTTGTGCGATTCCGTTTACGCCGGAATGAATGGACAGACAGTGTGATGTATGCGGCTTATGTTTTAAAAAAGGATGACAAGATGCCTGTTTTCGTACCTCTTTTTGAAGAAAGGCAGCTTACGAAAATTTTCGATAGTGCCGGTAACACAGTAACCGGTATGGTCAGTAAATTATACCGCGGTTCCGCCATCAGGAATAAGTCTTCAGCTGCATTTCTGGGAAAAGATTTGTACCAGCTGATCTGGGCCCCGCTGGAGCCATATCTGAAAGGTATCAAAACCATTTCATACGCACCCGCTGGAAAACTGCACGCCGTTTCTTTTCAGGCACTTTCTGTAGATAGTAACGCTGTTTTAGCTGATCAATATCATCTTATTCAATATAACAGCACCAGATCCATCGTTCTTCGTGAGAAACAGCCGGATACAACAAAACCTGGATCCATCGCTTTGTTTGGCGACGCCGCTTATACAACCTTGTCTGACGGATCGGTTACAGCGAAGGAGACTAAAAATAATTTTAACGGTAATACGTATACCGAACCACAAAGAGGACAGCAGGGTCTGGTTTGGTCCGCTCTTCCGGGAACAGCTGAGGAAGTAAACCACATAAAGCAACTGTTTGAAAAAAATGGAAACAGTACAAGTGTATTTATGCAGCAGGCTGCCACAGAGCAAAATTTAAAAAAACTTAATGGGAATGCGCCAAAAATATTGCATATCGCAACCCACGGTTTCTCTTTTCCGGAACCCTTTGTACAATCCAGTAATGAATTCATTCAGGTAAATTGGTTTGCGGGCGCTGAAGATCCCCTGTTACGAAATGGTTTGGTGTTTTCAGGCGGGAATGATGTATGGAGTGGCCGCACTCCCGTTGAAGGAACCGAAGACGGTATCGCCACTTCCTATGAAATTTCCCAGCTCAACCTCAGTAACACCGAACTCGTGGTACTTTCTGCCTGCGAAACAGCCCTCGGTGATGTAAAAGGAAGTGAAGGTGTATTTGGATTGCAACGAGCTTTCAAAATGGCGGGCGTTAAAAAATTGATCGTCAGCCTCTGGCAGGTACCCGATAAAGAAACAGCTGAGTTGATGTCCGCCTTTTATGACTATTGGCTGAAAGGCAAAACCATCAGTGAAGCATTCAGCCAGGCACAGGCCGATATGAGGAAGAAATACAGCCCTTATTACTGGGCTGCATTTGTGCTGGTGGAATAAAAAATCAAAAGAAGGGATTTATATATTTAAAAAATGGATTAACATGAAAAAAACAGGTTTGGTGCTCTTATTCGTTTGTTTGCAGGTCTGTCTCTATGCGCAATATGGAAGTGTGGCCATTTTCGAAAAAGGTGCCGATCAGAAAGTGATCTCGGTACGGATCTTTCCGGTCAAATGCACTGTTTTTAAAATGGATGACAGCGCCTATACAAATCTTCGTAAGTCAGTAAACCAGTACATGCACCTCGATGGCAGCATCGTGTACACGGCATTCTATATTCCATACACCGGTTATCAGGGCGCGAAAGAATTTGCCATCAGTGAGTATATCGGAAAAAAAGAGGCTAAAAAAGTACGCTTTATTGAAGAGCAGGAAGAAATTCTGCTTGACAATGGTGGAAATGTCATGGCATCAAAAGAAATAGAAAAACCAACCGGTATCATGATTATTTATTATGCCGACTACAGTCCAAGCGCACAGGCTACAGCCATTAATTCAGCCTATGCCTATAGTGTGTACAGTAAAAGTCCCGTGAATAAACAACAGGTAGCCGAAAAACTGGCGGCAAGGGTGCTCGGTAGTACCAAGTATACTTTTGAATGGCAACCCGGTATGACAATGAAGCAAGTGGAGAAAAAAATCGGTCCCGGAATTACATTCAGAGATAATGGGGAGTACAGAATTGATTAATACTTTATATCAGATCAATAAAAAAGCGGCTCAAGAGCCGCTTTACTTTTTATAGACATAAATTTTATTCCGCTTCTGCCACCACTTCCTTCACCTCAGGAATCATTCTTTTCATCATCCCTTCAATACCGGCCTTGAGTGTGATCATTGAGGAGGGACAACCACTGCAGGAACCCTGCATCATCAGGTTCACCACACCGTCTTCATAACTTCTGAACTGAATCGCACCGCCATCCATTTCAACGGCAGGGCGAACATAATTATCCAGTAATTCTTTGATTCTTTTTACCACATCATCATCATCGGCCGCCACTTCATTACTGCTGCTTTGTTTGACGGCTGCCAGTTCTTCTTCATTGATCACCGGTTTACCTTCTTCCAGGTAATCTTTCAGAAACTGACGCACAGATGGAATCACATCATTCCAGTCGGTTTCACCAGTCTTGGTCAGGGTTACAAAATTGCTGGCAATAAACA
>DAORJS010000231.1:0-4548 GCA_035439185.1 Chitinophagaceae bacterium | reverse complement strand
GGTCAGATTGAAATGGATGAAGCCGGCTATATCAAGACCATTCCCGGTTCATCCAGAACCAATATTGAAGGGGTATTTGCCGCAGGAGATGTACAGGATAAAATATACAGACAGGCCGTAACAGCAGCCGGAAGCGGTTGTATGGCCGCCCTGGATGCTGAGCGTTACCTGGGTGCTAAGGGACTTCATTAATCAGCCAGATGATTACCGTTGAACTGAAAAAGGTCAGGCTATTTGCCTACCACGGTTTGTTTCCTGAAGAAAGAAAAACCGGAAACGAATTTGAAATCAGCCTCTTTGTATCTTATGAAGAGGGGGATAAAATCATTCAGTCCATCCAGCACAGCATCAATTATGCGGATTTGTTTGAATTGCTGAAACAGGAATTCAACACACCGGTTGATTTGCTGGAAACCCTGGTCATACAAATCGCAGCCTGCATCAAAAAGGAATATCCCATTGTCAAAAAAATAAAGATGACCGTTGATAAACTGCATCCACCCATCAGCGGATTCAAGGGAACAGTGGGAGTGAGCTACGAGAAAGAATATTAAAAAGCTATCTCATTTTATTTTACGTCATACCGGGCTCGACCCGGTATCTTTTTTTAGAATCGCTTTTTCTATTGATACCTGTCAGTGTTTATCCCAGACCTGATCCCAGACCCGGCATGACTTCTAATGAATGAGCCGCTATTGTAAAGGCATTTAAATATTCTTCTTTTTCCAGTGGCCGCTTCGGAGATAAAGAAAGGAAAGAAGCAATAAACTCGACCAATACACTAATTCAGAAGCCCAGGCCCAAACCAGCGAAAGATTCCAGACTTTCAGCACAAAGTAGATATAACCGACATAAAGCAGGATACAAATAATTTCAATCATCAGGTTAACCCTTGTATTGGCTGTACCTGTGACTCCATTTAACCAAACCGTTGCCACCGACATAAACAGAACTCCTGCTGACACCATTCTGATCACCGGAATGGCTTCCGTTGTAAATGACTGATCCCGGCCATATAAACTCAGAAAAAGCCCTGGGAAAAGGTTGACCAAACCACATAGAACAACGGTAAAACCAAAGCTGAGGCGGGCTATTTTCCGGATCAGTTGCAATACTTCTTCTTTTTTGCCCTGTCCGATAATATTACTGACCATGGCATTGGAAGTACTGGCAAAAGCCCAGGCAAATATGCCGAAGATGCCAAAAATATTGCGCATGGCATTGCTGATGGCCAATGGCCTTTTCCCTTTGTGCTCAATAAAAATATAAAACATCACCCAGGCCATTATGCTCAGCAGGTATTGGGCTACCAATGGTGAAGACTGCCGGAAGATCAGTCCGGAAGTGGATGCGTTGAAACGGAGATGATGAAAGAGCGAAAACCGGTGCCCGAATTTTTTATAAAATATGATCAGCAACACGATCAGCAATCCGGAAATCTCCGCAAGTATGGAGGCGACCGCAGCCCCGTTGAATCCCAATGCCGGTAATCCCCAATGACCATAGATCAGGCAATAGTCGAATACCACATTTACAGCTGCCTGCACCCCAAAGCCCAGCTTCATATAACGGCTGTTATTGGTGCCAACCAACAGGGCATTGCACATCTGGAAGAAATACAAAAAGGGGACTCCCCATACCCTGATTTTTAAAAAGCCAATGGCTTCCCGGTACACTTCTTCCGAATGAATACTGTTGTATAAAATCCAGGGACCGGCCATATAGGTGATGAGAATGGCTGCGGCTGAAAAAAAACCGGCAATCCATAAACCCTGAATAAATAAACGACCAATCTCTTCCGGTTTATTTTCTCCGGCCCTCCGGGCCAATAAACCCTGTAAACCACTATTCAGTCCATTCCCGGCTAAGGCAAAAACCAGGTAAAAAACACCGGTGATACCAGCCGTTCCCAATTCAGTTTCACCCAGTCCGCTGACAAATACATTATTGATCACAAAATTGATCTGTGGTACCAGCAGGGCCATACTGATCGGTATTGCAATCCGGAGGATTTGCCGGTTACTGGTTTGTACCCGCAGATCTGGTGATGTAGCGTTGTTGGCCATGTGCGTTTGAATCAATTCAGAACCGGCAAACCTACGATAATTAAAATTTGTCTATTATTGCAGCAATAGATAAAAATTGAAAAAAGTTTTTCAGATAGAACCTGCAAATATGACCGGTCTCATTCAGCCGGTCTTACTGATGCGTGCAGGAGAAAGGCATTTTGCTGCGGCTATCACCGATCAGGCTACCGGACAATTACATCATCTCGTTTATTATTATGAGGAAGAAGGTTTATCTGCCGATCAGGTTCGTGAAATACTGGAGCAGGAAGGGATGACCGGACTGCCTTTTTATAAAGTCAAATGCGGATATGATTTTCCCGGACAATCTCTTTTATCTTCGGCCGGTTACCGGCAGGATGAAGCCAGTCACTGGAAGCAGCCCGGGATGTTATTGATCACAGAACAACTACCCGAATGGCAACTCTACAATATATACCCGGTGCCCGTTGATTTGTATCAGCTGCTGCATTCGCGTTTTCCATCCATCGAATACAGGAATCAGTTTTCGGCCGGATTAAAACAACTGGATGCAGCCCGTTCTGCTGGCACTATTCAACTGGATATCCGGCATGCTGATTTTACCATCTGGGCTGCCCGCGAGGGCCGGCTGCTGTTGTCGAACAGTAGTGAGTACCAGGCACCGGATGATATCATTTACTACCTGCTGCGGATTTGCAGGCAATTTGAATTATCACAGGAGGAAATTCAACTGGAAATATCAGGACTGATCGACAGGGATTCGGCCTTGTACAAAGAGTTGTACCAATACTTTCTTTTAATCCGTTTCAGGGAACCCTCATGGAAAATGCCCGGCTCAGACTATCCGGCACATTTTTTTACTTCACTTAATGATATTAACCAATGCGTATCATAAGTGGTGAACTGGGTGGCCGGCGTTTTCAGCCGCCAACTCATATGCCCTATACCAGGCCAACTACAGATATTGCCAAAGAAGGACTCTTCAATATCCTTCAGAATAATCTGGATTTTGATGAAATCAAAACCCTGGATTTGTTTGGAGGTACCGGTAGTATCAGTTATGAACTTGCTTCCCGTGGTGTAACAGACCTCACTGTGGTGGAAAAAGACCAGACGATGTTTGAATTCATTAAAAAAACGGTGAAGGAATTTAAAATCGACAACCTCAAACTGGTCCGCGCTGATGTGTTCAAATTCATCCAAACCTGCAGCAACCGTTTTGACTTTATTTTTGCAGGTCCGCCATACGCTTTAACCAATATTGACGATCTGCCCCGGTTGATTTTTGAAAAAAAATTGCTGGAAAACAAAGGCTGGTTTGTTCTGGAACATACGCCCAGAAACGATTACAAGCAATTTCCTTTTTTCCGGTCCGAAAGGAATTACGGAACGACAGTATTCTCCGTTTTTGAAGAAAACAGGGACTAAGCGCTTTTTAGCCTAACTTTGGTCATTCTTCAGCTTTGAGACCTTTATGTTTTCCAGCCTTTTCCTGAAATCTTTTCGCATCCTGCTTTTCCCGTTTTCATTGCTCTACTGGCTGGGAATTGCTGTCCGGAATTTTTTATACGATAAACAGGTACTGAAATCCTCCAGCTTCGGGCTCCCTCTGATTTGCGTGGGTAATCTCTCTGTAGGAGGAACTGGTAAATCGCCCATGGTGGAATACCTGATCCGTTTGCTTGAACATCGATATCATATAGCCACACTGAGCAGGGGGTATAAAAGAAAAACAAAAGGTTATGCCCTGGCCGGACCTGATACTACCGCACTGGAAATTGGAGATGAACCCATGCAGTTCCATCAGAAATTTCCTGAACTGCCCGTAGCGGTGGGAGAAGAAAGAATGGTGGCTATTCCGCAATTATTACATGACCGGCCACAAACAGAGCTGATTATTCTGGATGATGCATTTCAGCACCGGGCAGTAAAAGCAGGGCTGAATATCCTGCTCACCGATTACAGTAATCTATTTACACGGGATTTTTACCTGCCAACAGGCGATCTGAGAGATCTGAAAAGCAGTTACAAAAGAGCAGAAATCATTGTAGTCACCAAATGTAAAAACGGAATCAGCGCTGCAGAAAAGGAAAAAATCAGGAATGAAATCCGGCCGGTAAACGGACAAAAGCTGTTTTTTACAGGTTTGGAATACGGAGATCCCTGGCATTTTACCAACGGAGATCCGAAACCATTGAAGGCAGAAACAGAAGTATTGCTGGTAACCGGTATCGCCAATCCAAGGCCTTTGAAAATGATGCTGGAAGAAAAACATAAAACCTACCAGATGCTCCAGTTCCCGGATCATCATATTTTTACCATTGATGACTGGAAGGAAATCATCCGGAAATTCGGAGAGATCAAAGCAAAAGACAAAATCATATTAACTACAGAAAAAGATGCGGTTCGTTTAGACAAATTCAGACAGGAAGCCAGTGGTGTACCTTTATATGTGATACCGGTCAGGCATCAATTTCTAGTTGATGAAGCGGCAGTTTTT
>DAORJS010000230.1:0-4560 GCA_035439185.1 Chitinophagaceae bacterium | reverse complement strand
AATTCCTTTTCCAGCAGTTCCTTGGTCCGGTCAACTGAGAGTTTTAATAATTCCTGTACACCCAGGAACTGTGGTTTCTGATCCACAATCACACAGGCATTGGGAGAAATGGAAATTTCACAATCAGTGAATTTATAGAGTGCATCGATCGTGATATCCGGCGAAATACCCGGTGCCAGATCCACCTGGATCTCCACTTCTGCAGCGGTATTATCCGTCACTTTTTTTATCTTGATCTTTCCCTGATCATTGGCCTTGACGATAGATTCCATCATCTGGGTGGTGGTCACCCCATAAGGCACACTGCGGATGGCCAGTGTTTTTTTATCCAGCTCTTCAATATGGGCCCGCACTTTCACTTTACCCCCTCTCCGGCCATTATTGTATTCCCCGGCATCAATCATACCGCCAGTAAGAAAATCCGGATAGAGTTCAAATTTCCGGCCCCGGAGGTATTTCACAGCCGCTTCAATCAGTTCGCAGAAATTATGCGGAAGAATTTTTGTTGACAGGCCCACTGCAATTCCATCAGCCCCCTGCGCCAGCAGGAGCGGAAACTTCATTGGCAGGGTCACAGGTTCATTCTTCCGTCCATCATAACTCAATTGCCAGTTGGTGGTCTTGGCATTAAAGGCCACATCCAGGGCAAATTTGCTCAGTCTGGCTTCAATATATCGGGCAGCAGCGGCATCATCACCGGTTCTTACATCACCCCAGTTTCCCTGGGTATCAATCAGCAGGTCTTTTTGACCCATATTCACCAGTGCATCCCCGATACTCGCATCACCATGTGGGTGGTATTGCATGGCCTGTCCGATGATATTCGCCACTTTGTTGAAACGGCCATCATCCATTTCCTTCATGGCATGCAGGATCCGGCGCTGCACCGGTTTCAATCCATCATCGATCGCCGGTACAGCTCTTTCCAGAATTACATAGGAAGCATAATCCAGGAACCATGTTTTATATTGACCATGGAGTCCTGAATCATTGTGCTGAAAATCCGCGGCTTTGTTTTTTGTGCTCATAGAAATGTTCTTCTTGAAATAACTCAGACTTTTCTTCTTTCACTTTTACTTATTCAGATGCACTTGCTTTTATAAATTTTTTCTCAGCTGGCGCTTTCTTCTTTTGCAAATGTCATTTCACCCTGTTTGCCATCTGCTTTCTTTACATCAAAATCCTTCCAGGCTCTTTCCGGATCACCGGTTACCAGGATTCTTTCTTCCCGGATCAGCTGTTTCATCCGCCACATGATAAATATATCCCCGGTTTTAATTTTCATCCGGTGCAGAATATTTGTTAACACCCGGGTGGCTTTCTGCCATTCACCAGTGATATTTTTAAGGATCTCTCCGTCATAAAAACTCTCTTCTTTCCCTACAATCTTTTTTCCGCCTTCGAGAATCCTGACCAATGCGTTTTCTTCAGTGAGTTTGCGCCACTCATCCGGATCAATTTCATACTCACTCAGTGTAATGGGCCGGGCCAGCTTCTTCGCCTTGCTGAATTCTTTAGGCTGAATCTCATGCAACCAGGACGGGTAAAAAATATGTCCCTTATCATTGATAAAAGGAAGATTGTTCATATAAAGTACCATCACCCTGCCCTGGTAATTCCGGAACTGGGGCATGAGCCAGTAATAACCCGTCACGTCATGCTGATTCTGTCCCATCCAGATCCACATTTCCTCTTCCGGATTGGCATCCAGTCTGGCTTTCAGGTCCTTCACGGTTTCCCGGTCATCAAATAAAGCGGGGGTATTTACATAGGGGGAACCGATTGAAATTTCCTTCCACCAATCCAGTCTGGCCTGCCAGCCTGCTTCAGTTTCCAGTGCCGCCAACGGGCCTACTGCAAAATCATCCCGGATCAGCATTACTTCGCCTTTCAGCGTCTCATCGAGCTCCATCACGGTCCTCATCAGGTCCACTTCAGATTCATTGAAAACGACATGTATCATATTCCAATCCGCTTTCAGCGGGTGAGACCGGTTCCCTTTACCGGTTTCATTTTATTAATGAATAATGCCTGTCAGGGTGCAGGCTTTGCTTTTACCTGAATGATATAATACACACAGGTCGTGAGGAAATTCCGGAAAAAAGGAATCGCCTTGATCAAAATGCCCTGTGTTCTTGGTTTCCATCCAAACTTCCATTCATAAATCGGATTCAGCAGATAGTGCCGGTGATGCAAAAAAGAATAGCCTTCCTGCTTACAAATCCTTTCAAATCTTTCAATACTGATCCTCGTATCCCTGATCTCCATTAAATCAGCTACAGGTTCTTTCTTTTTGGTCAGTATGCGCCGATAGATTCCCCTTGGCAATAAATGTATCCAGGGCAACCTGGATATTTTGGACCTGCATATCTGCTGGTGCCCGCCAAATGGCATATACCAGGGAGGAAATCCAAAAAAAATAATCCCGCCCGGATAATCAGCTGTAGCTGGTTTCAAAAAATGGCTCATCCAGCCAATCAGTTTTGGCTGATCATGAATATGTTCAATCACATCTTTCAGCACAATGATATCAAATAAACCATTGAGCTCGGTGGCAGGATCCACCAGATAAATATCCTTTGATACAAAACGGATCTTTCCGGCAGCCAGATCCTCTGCCATAAAATTTTTTGCATCTTCCACCCTTGGCAGATCCAGCTCCACCCCCACTCCTTCACAACCCTGATTGATAAATGCCTTTAAGACCCCGCCTTCTCCGCAACCGATCTCCAGCACCCGCATCCCCGGTTTTACCGGAAATTTCTCCCCGATAAAGGGAATCACATACTTTTCTGCATTCAGCACCTGAATGTCAAAGTATCTTTTTCTATCGGCGTGAAATTCGAACATGGATGGAGGAAGAAGGTATTAGATATTGGGAATTAGTTATTAGGTATTTAATAAATCAATATTGCAAACAAATAATCGGGTACTGGCTCATGACTATCGACTCCCGACTATCCCTCAACGGGTTCATCAAGTTCAATCTTCAGATTATTAATAATAAACTCCTGCCGGTCCGGTGTGTTCTTTCCCATATAATATTCGAGTAATTGCTGAATATGATCTCCCTGTTCCAGCCGCATCAGTTGTTTTCGCATGCCTTGCCCGATAAATTGAGCAAACTCATCCGGGCTGATTTCACCCAACCCCTTGAATCGGGTGACTTCCGGTTTAGCACCCAGCTTTTTCATGGCTGCCTGTTTCTCCTGTTCATCATAACAGTAAATCGTTTCCTGTTTGTTTCTTACCCTGAATAAGGGCGTTTCCAATACGTACACTTTTTCATGCTTTACCAGGTCTGGGAAAAACTGCAGGAAAAAAGTCATCAGCAGTAAACGAATATGCATGCCGTCCACATCCGCATCGGTGGCAATCACCACATTATTATAACGCAGGCCTTCCAGCCCTTCTTCAATATTCAGGGCATGCTGCAGGAGATTGAATTCCTCATTTTCATAGACCACTTTCTTGGTGAGGCCGAAACAGTTCAATGGCTTACCTCTTAAACTGAATACTGCCTGTGTCTCCACATTACGGGCCTTGGTAATGGATCCGCTGGCACTGTCCCCTTCCGTAATGAAAATGGTGGATTCATTTTGTTTGGCGATATACTCCTCTCTTCCTTTTGACGGTGGCTCATCATCCATATGAAAACGGCAATCCCGGAGTTTCCGGTTATGCAGATTGGCTTTCTTGGCTCTTTCATTCGCCAGCTTTTTAATACCAGCCATTTCCTTGCGCTCTCTTTCACTCTGTTCAATTCTTTTTTTCAGCGCCTCAGCCGTCGCCGGATTTTTGTGCAGGAAGTTATCCAGCTCTTTCGCCAGAAAATCACCCACAAACTGTTTCATACTTGGTCCATCTGTATCCACGTTCACAGAACCCAGTTTGGTCTTGGTCTGGCTCTCGAATACAGGCTCCACCACTCTTACAGAAACAGCGGCCACGATACCGGTCCGGATATCTGAAGCATCATAATCCTTCTTGAAAAAATCCCTGATGGTTTTCACATAAGCTTCCCGGAAAGCCTGCTGGTGGGTTCCGCCCTGCGTGGTATGTTGTCCGTTGACAAAACTGTAGATATCCTCTCCGTAATCATTGGTATGGGAGATCGCGACTTCAATATCATTTCCAATCAAATGAATGATCGGATAGCGGATTTCATCTTCATTGGTTTTACGTTGCAGTAAATCAAGCAGCCCGTTCTTGCTGACAAATGTTTTCCCGTTAAAAAGAATTTTCAAACCCGCATTCAGGAAACAATAATTCCATATCTGACTCTCCAGGAATTCAGGAAGAAAGCGGAAGTTTTTAAAGACGGTCTCATCCGGTATAAATGTAACCAGGGTACCATTTTGTTCTGTGGTTTTGGCTTCCTTGTGTTCTTTAATCAAAACCCCTCTTTCAAATTCAGCGGTCTTTTCTTTTCCTTCCCGGATGGCAGTTACTTTGAAATAATGACTCAGCGCATTCACCGCCTTGGTACCTACACCGTTTAATCCGACTGATTTCTGAAAGGCCTTGCTGTCGTATTTGGCACCGGTATTGATCTTACTC
>DAORJS010000229.1:1208-4578 GCA_035439185.1 Chitinophagaceae bacterium | reverse complement strand
CCGGCTGGAGAATACCGGTTATCCCTTTGCAAAAATCTGGTTGGATAGTATCCGGTTGGATCAGGACCGGGTGGCAGCACTGTTGAAAGTTGACAAGGGACCGGCCTATCTGATCGACAGCATCCGGATTTACGGCAATGCCAAAATTTCCAATTTCTATTTACAACGATACCTTGATATTCCCAATGGTTCAGTGTACAGCCGTGAAAAACTGTTGCGGGTAAATCAGAAAATGCGGGAGCTGACCTATATCGAGGAAGAAAAGCCATTCGATCTCACCATGCTGGCTACCGGGTCAATTCTGAACATGTATCTCAAACAAAAGAAAAGCAGTCAGGTTAATTTGCTGGTGGGCTTCCTGCCCAATAATGACCAGCTTTCTTCCAAAAAATTATTACTGACCGGGGAAGCGAATATTTTATTGAAGAATGCTCTGGGTTCCGGGGAAACCATTGGATTGAACTGGCAACAGATACAGGTACGTTCGCCGCGATTGAATCTCTTGTTTAACTATCCATATCTGTTCAAATCACCGGTGGGAGTGGATTTTAATTTTGATATCCTGCGCAAGGACAGCAGCTTTGTCAATATCAATCTGCAATTGGGGGCCTCCTATACCCTCAGTGCCACACAAACGGGTAAACTCTTTGTACAGCGCATGCAGACTATTGTGAATGCCGGTGGCATCAATACTATCCAGGTGATCCAGCAGCGCCGTTTACCTGATCTGGGGGATGTGAGTTCCCTGAATGTGGGCGTGGAATATGAACTGAACAAAACCGATTACCGGCTCAATCCCCGGAAGGGTTATGAACTGAAACTGATTACCGCGATTGGTTCCAAAAAACTAAAGAAGAACAATGAAGTGATCGCCTTAAAGGATCCAAACGATCCGGCTTATGATTTTGACAAACTATACGATACTGTTAAACTCAGCACGTATCAGTTCAGGGCCCGGCTCAGTGCAGCCAGGTATTTTCCATTGGGCGGAGGAAGAAGTACGATCAAGACAGCCTTTAACGGGGGGATGTTCCAAAGTGGTAATATTTTCCGGAATGAACTTTTTCAGATTGGAGGTTATAAACTGTTGAGAGGATTTGATGAAGAAAGTCAGTATCTCTCGCATTTTGCCTTGGGTACAGCGGAGTTCAGGTACCTGGTTGGACAGAACTCTTATTTCTATGCCCTGCTCGATGGGGGTTGGGGCCGGAACAATACACCGGGTATTCAACTCAACTATACATTTATTGGAACAGGACTGGGTCTCGCACTGGAAACAAAGGCCGGTATCTTTAAGCTGGCCTGGGCCGTGGGCAAACGGAATGACACCGAATTCAACCTGCGTCAATCCAAAATCCACTTCGGCTTTGTGAATTATTTCTGATCCCTGCATGAATTGGCAGGGCCAATCAATATTTTTGCTAAATAAATTTTTCTTTTGAAGTACTTGCTGGTTTTTTTCTTTTCCTGTTTTCTCATTACTGGTTCTCTCAATGCCCAACAACCGGATAGCCTGGGGGCTGCTGAAGATACGCTGGTAGTTGCCGACACGCTGCTTTCGGCAGATACTATTCATGTCAACCCAATGGCTGAAGCTGTTTCCAAGAGACCTGCGATTGTTGATACTGCCTGGCAGATGCCGGTGAACGGTTCCGTTCATTCAGGTATTATCACAGCTGCCATCCTGCAGCATCATCCCTATTTTGGATTTGGATCTGCCTTGCAGCCCCTGCCCCCGGGCGGGCAATGGAGAAAGGCCAGTGGAAAAGAATGGATTTTCTATATCCTGGTTCTCCTGTTGATGATATTTGGTTTTTTAAAAATGTTATTTCCCAAGTATTTCAGTGATCTGTTCAGGCTTTTCTTCAGGACCACCATCAAACAAAGGCAGATTAAGGAACAGCTGATGCAAACCCCCTTGCCCTCTCTTTTGCTGAATGCATTTTTTGTACTGAGTACCGGATTGTATGTGAGTTTTATGATGCAGTATTTCGAATTGAATACAATTGGTAATTTCTGGTTACTCCTGCTCTACTGTTGCGGCGGACTCTCCCTGATGTACTTTGTCAAATTTGCCGGTCTCAAAATAGCGGGCTGGTTGTTTAATATGGAGGAGGCCGCTGATGCCTATGTCTTTATCGTATTTGTGGTCAACAAAATGCTGGGAATCCTGCTCCTTCCTTTCCTGGTCCTGATTGCATTTACGGTCGGTGGGGTCTATTCGGCCGGATTGACGCTTTCCTGGTGTCTGGTGGGCGGACTGCTTTTCTACAGGTTTATACTTACTTATGCTGCCGTTCGTAATCTGGTCAGGGTCAACCCTTTTCATTTTATTTTATATATCCTGGCCTTTGAAATTGCACCCCTTTTGCTGATATACAAGGCATTATTACTGTTTTTCCGTATTACTGCTTAACTTTGCACACAACTTTAGCCGAACCGAATATGACTAAGACAGGGGTTAATAAGGCCGGTGCGCAGGCCAAAGCAGTGCAAAAGATCCTGATTACCCAGCCCAGACCCGAAAGCGAGAAGTCGCCTTACTTTGAGCTGGCACGCAAATACAGCGTAGAGCTTGCTTTTCATCCCTTTATCCGGCTGGAAGGGATACCTGCCCGGGAGTTCCGCAAACAAAAGATCGAGATTCAGCAATATACCGGGGTGATTTTCACCAGCCGGAATGCCATCGATCATTTCTTCCGGATGTGTGAGGAAATGAAAGTGAGCGTATCGCAGGATACCAAGTACTTCTGTATCACAGAAGCTGTGGCCCTCTACCTCCAGAAGTTTATTCTTTACCGGAAACGTAAGGTGTTTTACGGAGCAGATGGTACCAATAAGAGCATGTTTGATGCGATCAACAAACACAAGGGCAATGAGAAATTCCTTTATGTCTGTTCCGAGAACCAGCAGGATAATGAAATCGTGAACTGGCTCAAGAACAATAATTGTGAATTTGTGCTGGCCTTCATGTACCGCACCCAAAGTGCCGATGTAAAAGAAATCCTCACGGCAAACTACTATGATGTCATTTGCTTTTTTACTCCCAGCGGTGTGAAAAGTCTGTTCGACAATGTTCCCAAATTCAAACAGAACGGAACCGTTTTTGGTGCTTTTGGCAGCAACACATCCAGGGCTATTGAAGAAGCCGGATTGAAACTGGAGATCAAGGCACCCCAGCCGCAAACGCCCAGTATGGTGGCGGCGCTGGAGCAGTTTTTGTCAGGGAAGTTGAAATAGTCGGGAGTCTTGAGTCGGGAGTCGAGAGTCGAAAACGCCCCGGCCATGTTGTTGTCACCCTGAGCTTGTCGAAGGGTGGAAAGAAGAAGTCAACCCCCATCCCCTAAAGGGGAGAAGTCAGTCGGCAGTC
>DAORJS010000229.1:0-1108 GCA_035439185.1 Chitinophagaceae bacterium | reverse complement strand
TATCTTTTGCAGCATGCTCATAATCCGGTGAACTGGTATCCCTGGGGAGAAGAGGCATTACAAAAAGCAAAACAGGAGGATAAGCCGATCCTGGTCAGTATCGGGTATGCGGCCTGTCACTGGTGTCATGTGATGGAAAGGGAAAGTTTTGAAGATGAAACCACGGCGGCCATCATGAACCGGGATTTTATCAATATCAAAATTGACCGGGAAGAAAGACCGGACCTGGATCATATTTACATGGATGCCGTGCAGGCCATGACCGGCAGCGGAGGATGGCCACTCAATGTTTTTCTTACACCCGAAGCCAGACCATTTTACGGCGGTACTTATTTCCCGCCGACCAGGGCTTATAACCGGGCATCCTGGCAGGAGACCCTGCTGGGGGTGACCCAGGCTTTTCGTGACCGGAGAAACGAAATCGAAGCACAGGCCAGTAATCTCACCGAACACCTGATTAGTGCCAGTTCGTTCGGGATACAGACGGTGCCGGGATCCGAAATATTTGACCGGACAAAGATTCATGATACCTATGAACAGCTGATGAAACAGGCCGATCAGGAATGGGGTGGGTTTGGCAGGGCGCCCAAGTTTCCGCAGAGTTTTTCCATTCTTTATTTATTGCGTTTTTATTATCTCAGCGGGGATAAAGCTGCGCTGGAGCAGGCATTATTATCGCTAGATAAAATGATTGAAGGGGGCATTTATGATCAGTTAGGAGGAGGCTTTGCGCGATACTCCACTGATACCGAATGGCTGGCCCCCCATTTTGAAAAAATGCTCTATGACAATGCCCTTTTGATCATGGTACTGACGGAGGCTTACCAGTTAACCGGGGAGCCGCGTTACAAAGAAGTGATCAGCGAAACCCTGGACTTTATCCAAAGAGAAATGATGCAGGAGCAGGGAGCATTTTATGCAGCCCTGGATGCAGACAGTGAAGGAGTGGAGGGGAAGTTTTATGTCTGGCAACCCGAAGAAGTGAAGGCAGTTTTAGGAGCAGAAGCTGACCTGTTTTGTAGCTATTATGATGTCACAGAAAAAGGCAATTGGTCGGAGCCCGGACATGGATCAACCAATATCCTTCGGGTGAAAAAAACAATGGCAG
>DAORJS010000228.1:0-4586 GCA_035439185.1 Chitinophagaceae bacterium | reverse complement strand
CCTTGCGGCCATAGGTTTTGCGGATGGCGCTCTTGATATAATCAATCGCTTCTTCTTTAGGCATGACATAAGAAATAGCGAAGAAGCAGGTTTGCAGAATAGCATTGATCCGGGAACCCATACCGGTTTCCTTGGCCACTTTGGAAGCATTGATCACATAGAATTTCAGGTCTTTCTCCATGATCTCTTCCTGAATTTTGCGTGGCAGTTGCTGCCATACTTCATCTGTCGGGTAAGGTGTATTGAGCAGGAAGACCGCACCATGTTCAGCATCTCTTAAAACATCATACTTTTTAAGATAGTTGAAATGGTGACAGGCAATAAAATTAGCTGAATTCACAAGGTAGCTGGATCGGATCGGGTGATCGCTGAAACGCAAATGGGACACAGTCAATGATCCGGATTTTTTGGAGTCATACACAAAGTATCCCTGCACATAATTGTCGGTTACTTCCCCGATGATCTTGATGGTATTCTTATTGGCACTCACAGTACCATCTGCGCCCAGACCGAAGAAAAGTCCGCGGAACAGGTGTTGTTCTTCCAGTGAAAAACTGTTATCCCAGTCAAGACTGGTAAAAGTGACATCATCTTCAATACCAATAGTGAAACTATTCTTTGGTTTTTCTTTTTTCAGTTCATCGAATACCGCCTTGGCCATCCCGGCATTGAATTCTTTGGAAGCCAGTCCGTAACGTCCGCCGATCACTGATGGCATAGCATGTTTCCAACTGGTATGCAGGGCGCTGATCACATCCATATATAATGGTTCGCCGATGGCGCCGGGTTCTTTGCAACGGTCAAGTACCGCAATCTGCTTCACGGTAGTGGGGATGGCTGCAATAAAATGTTTGACAGAGAAAGGACGGAACAGGTGAACATTCACATATCCTACTTTCTCTCCCCTTGCATTGAGGTAATCAGTTATTTCATGTACGGGACCATAGCCGGAACCCATGATGATGATGATTCTCTCCGCTTCGGAATGTCCGTAATATTCAAACAGTTTGTAGGAACGGCCGGTCAGTTCAGAAAACCGGACCATGGTATCTTCCACGATTTCAGGCACATGCTGATAATAACGGTTACAGGCTTCCCGGCTCTGGAAATATACATCGGGGTTTTGTGCCGTACCTCTTACAACCGGATGATCCGGATTCAGGGCACGGTGGCGATGTTCATTCACGGCCTGCTCATCCATCATTTTGCGTATGATATCATCTGATAATACAGCAACCTGATTCAACTCATGGGAAGTACGGAATCCATCGAAAATATTCAGGAAGGGAACCTTGGCACGCAGGGTGGCGGAATGAGCAATCATGGCCATATCCATGGCCTGCTGCGGGTTATTTCCAAATAACTGGGCGAAGCCGGTCGAACGGGTGGCCATCACATCACTGTGATCACCAAAAATAGAAAGCGCATGCGTGGCCAGGGCCCTGGCAGCGATATGAAATACAGCAGGTGTAAGTTCCCCGGCGATTTTGTACATATTGGGGATCATCAGCAGCAAACCCTGTGAACAGGTAAAAGTGGAAGCTAAAGCACCACCTTGTAATGCTCCGTGAATGGCACCGGCAGCACCGGCTTCACTTTGCATTTCAATAATCCGGGGTACTTCCCCGTAAATATTTTTGATTTCATTACTGCTCCATTCATCGGCCCACTCACCCATGGCAGAAGAAGGAGTAATAGGATAGATGGCGCAGACTTCGCTTGTTTTATAAGCGATATAGGAAGCGGCTTCATTTCCATCCATGATGGAAAAGGCCTTCTTATCTTTTGGGGCTGATTTTTTTTCAGCTACCGGGGCGATGTTGGTTTCCATTTCAGCGGTTTTTGAGTGAAAAATGAGACCCAAAGTACCCAGTATGCTGATTTGGACGACTGATGAAGGTCAGTCGGGGGGATGATAATTTGTAGAGAAGGCAGGGAAATACGAAATTCAAAGGTCAAAATTCGAAGAAACTGACCCCTAATGGCAGGTATCCTCTGGTATATTTCGAATTTCGAACTTTATCCTTCAAATTTTTCCACTCATCCAATTGCTTTCATCACCAGTTCCCTCACCTCACTCATCTTCACCCTTTCCTGTTCCATCGAATCACGATGGCGGATGGTGACAGTGCCATCGGTAAGGCTTTGGTGATCAACAGTTACACAGAAAGGAGTACCAAGCGCATCCATCCGGCGATAGCGTTTACCGATGGAGTCTTTCTCTTCATAAAAACAACGGAAATGAGGACGGCATTCGGCCATCATTTGTTCGGCCAGTTCGGGCAGGCCGTCTTTTTTAGTCAGGGGGAGTACCGCCAGTTTGATTGGTGCCAGTTTGGCCGGCAGGTGCAATACCACGCGGCTGTCGGTTTTTTCGGGTGTACTCAGGTCCTGCTCTTCATAAGCCTGACTGATCACGGCCAGGAACATCCGGTCCAGACCAATAGAGGTTTCAATCACATAAGGAATGTAATTACCATAAGGCTTACTGGTGGCAGGATCAATATCGTTATCGAAGTATTGTTGTTTCTTCTTACTGTATTCCTGGTGTTGTTTCAGGTCAAAGTCGGTACGGCTATGGATACCTTCGAGCTCTTTGAAGCCCATCGGGAATTCAAACTCGATATCACAGGCCGCATCCGCATAGTGGGCGAGCTTCACGTGGTCATGAAAACGGTATTTCTCAGCAGGTATACCCAGACTAAGATGCCATTGCAAACGGGTCTGTTTCCATTTTTCATACCATTCTTTCTGAGAACCGGGGCGGATAAAAAACTGCATCTCCATCTGTTCAAATTCACGCATGCGGAAGATGAATTGACGTGCAACGATTTCATTCCGGAAAGCCTTACCCACCTGGGCAATGCCAAAGGGAATTTTCATCCGGCCTGTTTTCTGTACGTTCAGAAAATTCACAAAAATACCCTGAGCCGTTTCCGGACGCAGGTACACTTTATTGTCTTCTGCATCACTGGAAACGGTAGAACCAAATTCGGTGGAGAACATGAGGTTGAACTGGCGGATATCGGTCCAGTTGCAAGTCTCACTCACTGCACATTTGATCTTGTTATCTTCTATCAGCTGTTTCAGTCCGGCAAAATCATCCTTGGCCAGTAAGGCATCCATGGCTGCTAATAAAGCATCTGCTTCAGCTTCTTTGCCGGCTGTTTTCAGGTTCTCTGCCTGTCCTTCAATCAGGTGATCCACCCGGTAGCGTTTCTTGCTGTCTTTATTATCAATCATCGGGTCGTTGAAATTGTCAACGTGTCCGGAAGCTTTCCAGGTAGTGGGATGCATAAAGATGGCAGCATCGATACCCACGATATTGTCATTCAGCTGGGTCATGCTTTTCCACCAATAATCGCGGATATTCTTCTTCAGTTCAGCACCCATCTGGCCATAATCATAAACGGCCTGCAGGCCATCATAAATTTCACTGCTGGGGAAAATAAAGCCATACTCCTTACAATGGGAAATAATTGCCTGGAACCTGTTCGTATCGTTTGCCATAATTGATAACTGTCGTTTTAGAGCATCAGCACCCAACGCTGCCAATGGTACAGGGCGCAAAAATAAGCCCTACAAACGACTTCCCACAGCTTGTATCCTGGTATAATTTCGAGGTAATGTGGAAGAGATTGAGCCTTGCGATTTTTCCATGATTGTTTCCTATGCTGTTATTTAAGTTTACCTGCCCGGTTCAGATCAGCAAACTGGTTTCAGAGTTTCTCATTCTGCCGGTGCCGGTCAGCATCCCTGTTCGTTTTCTTTTCAAAATTTTTCTCCAGCGCTTTTGTGAGATCGACTCCGGTCTGATTCGCCAGGCAGATCAATACCCATAATACATCTGCCATTTCATCGCCCAGTTCCCGGCCCTCTTCATTTTTTTTAAAGCTCTGATCGCCATATGTACGGGCCATGATCCTGGCCAGCTCTCCCACTTCTTCGGTCAGGATGGCCATATTGGTGAGCTCACTGAAATAACGAACCCCCACGGTTTTTATCCATTCATCTACCCGCTGCTGGGCCTGGACAATAGTCATTTTTGAAAATTTTATGTTAGTGATTCACAATATAGCACGATAATTGTTGTTATAGACCCCCGTCCCCGCTGAAAACGCGAAACCAATTCCTTTAAAAGATTAAAAGTATGCTATGAAGCTGTCTGTAAACAGGCTATTGGCCATTGTTGCCCTATCCGTATCCCTGCAGGTTGCCGGAGCCCAGCCTTTGAAAAAAGAATCCAAGCCCTATAAGATACTTACTTCCGGCAAACAGCTCACTATCAAGAGTACACGGAATATTAAAAATGTAATGGTCTGGACCAATGACGGTCACCGCGTAGTGGAACAAAAAGACATCAACAGCAGCCAGGTCAAACTGGATATCCCCATCAGCCGCAGTTCCTTTTATATCATGATTGAAATGCCCGGAGGAAAAGTTTACACAGAAAGAATCGGATTGTGAGGAATTGGGTATTAGATATTAGGTATTGGATATTGCTTGCCCGCCGAAGCCTTAGCGTAGGCGGGGATATTGCTTGCCCGCCGAAGCCTTAGCGTAGGCGGGGATATTGCTTGCCCGCC
>DAORJS010000227.1:0-4632 GCA_035439185.1 Chitinophagaceae bacterium | reverse complement strand
CTTTAACAATTCCCCAACTGTAATTTTTCCAACCCCTGCATCCTTGTTTACGTCATGATTTTCATGACAATAACAAACCAAAACCCAATTTTATGTATTTTACAAGCGGTAATGATTCCGCCACCATCGACAAACCGGCTACCAAAATGAAGAACGCTAAGATTACCCTGGGAATCGTGGATGACCACCAGATTGTTATAGACGGATTGAGCTCCCTGCTCAAGGGAGATGAAAAATTCAATTTTGCCTTTGCCACTACCAATTCTTCCGAGGTACCTGATCTGATTAAAAAACACAAAATTGATATCCTGCTCACGGATGTGATGATGCCGAATATGCCCGGTAACCAGTTGGCTAAAATAGTCAGGCGCCAATTCCCGGATATCCGGATCCTGGCTTTGTCCATGAGCGGACAGGGTGATATGGTTAACGAAATGATTGAGGATGCCGATATCTCCGGTTATGTGCTCAAGAATATCGGGAAACAGGAACTGGTGAAAGCGCTTGAAAAAATTGCCGGTGGTGGTATCTATTTCAGTGAGGAAGTACTGGATGAACTGGAAAGAACCAGTAACCGTAAAAAACAAAAAGAAGATGCCCATCTCACCGGCCGTGAAGTAGAAATCATCCGGCTGATAGAAAAGGAATATAATAACAAACAAATTGCGGAAACGCTTTTCATTTCTGAAAGAACCGTTGAAACCCACCGCAAGAATATTTTCCGCAAGACCAATACCAATTCGGTGATCGGACTGGTCAAATATGCCTATGAGCATAAACTGATCTGATCGATTTGGTCTTACATTTACAGCATGCAGCCAAATCATATACTTGCAGCTGGCCCAGATGATGTTATAATAATATCAGATTTAGGCAAACAAACCTTTCTGGAATCACATGGGCATAGCGCTCCTGCTGCCGATATTGCCGCTTATGTGTCGGAGAAATATGATCCGGAAATAATAAAAGCAGAACTGAGTGATCCGGATAATATCTACCGGATTATTTATGCCGGGGATCAGCCTGCCGGCTTTTCGAAAATCATACTCAACTCAGCCGGAGCCAATATTCCTTTGGCCCCAGTGGCCAAATTGGAGCGTATTTATTTACTGAATGAATTTCATGGACTGGGTTTAGGAAAAGCATTACTGCAACATAACACAGCAATAGCAACAGCCGCCCGGCAAAAAGGTATCTGGCTCTATGTGTGGGTGGAAAATAAAAAGGCATTTCAATTTTATACCCAACAGGGTTTCCGGATCGTGGGTCAGTATGATTTCAGAATCTCCCCCACGCATACTAACCCCAATCACCAAATGCTTCTCTCCTTTTAAATTTAAATTCTTCCAGAAAACATCATTACAAAGGATCTACATCGGCCACTACTGTTACTGATCTGTAGGTTGGTTCCTGATGAAGGATGGCTGTATGTTCCAGTAAGTCCTTTTTGCACTGGTTGATGGTTTTTCCATCTCTGGGAAGCTTTAGCAATAATTCCATCAGGTACTGGTTACGGATCCTGCCGATCACGGGTTCTGCAGGACCTACCAGGTATTGTCCATAGCGTTTCTTGAGTGCCTGGGCATAGGCGGCCGCGGCCCTTTCCACAACTTCCCTGAATTTATGTTTGAATGTAATCTGAATAATTCTGGTGAAAGGCGGATAGGCAAACTCTTTTCGCTTTTTGATTTCTTCCGAAAACATGGCTTTGTAATCATGTTGCTGCACCACCTGTAACAAGGGATGTTTGGGTTGTGAGGTCTGGATCAGCACTTTTCCGGTTGCCTCTTTTCTGCCAGCCCTCCCACTCACCTGTTCCATCAATTGAAATGCTCTTTCATTCACCCTGAATTCGGCGAAATATAATAACCCATCTGCATCAAGTATTCCCACCAGGTCCACATTGTCAAAATCTAGTCCTTTCACCACCATTTGTGTACCTACAAGAATATCGATCCGTTCCTGCTCAAATTGCTGGATCAATGCATCATGGGCATTTTTACCCCTGACCGTATCCATATCCATCCTGGCCACTCTGGCATTGGGAAAGGTTTCCTGTAATTGTTCTTCAATTTTTTCTGTTCCAAAATTCCGTTGGGTGAATTTGTCACTGCCACAGGCGGCACAACTATGTACAGGCGGATAAGAAGTGCCACAGTAATGACAAACCAGCCTGTTACTAAGCTTATGAAAGGTCAGTGATACATCGCAATATTTACATTGGGGAATCCAACCGCAAACCCCGCAAACCTGATAGGGAGCATATCCCCTCCGGTTTTGAAAAAGAATCACCTGTTTATTCCGGCCGATTACTTCATTTACTGCTTCCACCAGTTGGGGCGAGAGGATAATTTTATCGTGCCTTGGTTTATCCGGAATGAAAACCTTCCGCATATCAATCATTTCAATAGCGGGCAAAACCAGGTCACCGTAGCGGCTTAGTAGTTCAGCAAAACCATATTTGCCCGTGGTGGCGTTATAATAACTTTCCACTGATGGTGTGCCGCTACCTAATAAAGTTTTCGCACCGAAGAGCGACGCAAAATAGATAGCAGCATCCCGGCCATGATAACGGGGTGCTGGTTCCTGTTGTTTGAAGGAAGCATCATGTTCCTCATCGCAGATCACCAGTCCGAGGTCACGGAATGGAAGGAATACAGCCGATCTTGCCCCCAGGATGATTCGCAGTTCTCCGCTTTTTACCTTGTTCCAGATTTCCACTCTTTCATTCTGTGAAAATTTGGAATGATAGACCCCGATATATCCGCCGAAATGTTTTTGAAGCCTTCGGATCACCTGGGAGGTCAGGGCAATTTCAGGAAGCATATACAATACCTGTTTCCCCTGCCGGATCATTTCTTCAATCAGATGGATATAGATATTGGTTTTACCACTGGAAGTAACCCCGTGCAATAAACAAACCGGGCGGCTTTCCCATTCCGATCTTACTTTTTCCAGTGCCATTTTTTGTTTATCGCTCAGTTCAAAATCTATCACAACATTTTTCGGCAGGTAACTGATCCGGTCAATGATGCGTTTTTCCAACCGCAAAATCTCTTTCTCCACCAGGCCCTTGAGTTGGGCATCTGATGCACCTGATTTTTTCAGCAGGGAAGATTTCGTTACCTCTCCACTTGTTTTCATCAGGTGGAGATAACTGAGCAGGAGCTCCATTTGTTTGGGCGCTTTAGTCCAGTTATTCAGCAGATCAGATAAACTCTCCTCATTATTATATACCGGGTTCAGCAATACATAAGTTTCTTTTTTGGGAACATAGGTTTGCTTGAGCGCTTCCCATACATGACAAACTTTTTTCTGGATCAGCCGGTTAATCACCGGATACACATGCGATGAATCCAGTAATTGCTGTACTTCAGTGAGGTTCAGTTCTTTTTTCAGGAGCAGGGCCTCTCCCACCAGGTATTCATCATGATCAAGGGCGGAAAAATCATCCCCGTATTCTTCATTGAAAACAAGAATCGTTTCACTGGAGAGTTTGAAATGGGCGGGCAGGGCGGCAGCCATCACTTCTCCTTCACTGCACATATAATAAGCAGCGATCCATTCCCAGAGACTGAGTTGTTCTTCAAAAACAACCGGCTCAGTATCCAGTACATTCAGGATATCCTTAGTATCAAAGTCCGCCGGTTTGGTCTCCAGTAATTTTTTTACAACACCTGCATATTTTTTATTCCTGCCCAGGTTTACTTCCACCCGGCAGCCGGGTTTTATCTGTTCCAGTAAATGGGCAGGAACCGACCATGTATAGTTTTTTGGTAAGGCAGCAGGTATGATGATTTCAGCGTACAAGGGAGCTATACTATGACTATGTTTATAAAAATGATCGCATCAGCCGGATACCTGCATCAGGATTTTCTCCAGGCATAATTATATTCTATCAGTTTTTGTTCCATTAAGGTATATACTGCTGATTTCAGTTTTGGCAGATCAGCGATTGTATAACCTTCCACCGGTACTTCTTTCAGGTATAAAATCCTGCTGATACCCGGACTCATATGAAACAAGCTTTCATAAGGCATTCTGCGGTAAGCATCCAGAAAAAGAACAGGTTTAACTGCTGTTTGGGTTTCAATGGCTACCCGGAAGGCCCCATCATAAAAATCTTTTAATGCTGTGGTTCCCATATTAAATGTTCCTTCAGGAAATACCATCACGGAAATTCCTTTATTAATCAGTGATTTCAGTATCCGGATACTTTGGGCCCTGTTGCTGACACTGCTCCGGTCCACAGTAACAATCGCATTTCGGTAAATTAACCCGAAGACCGGTACCTTACTCATTTCTGCTTTTCCCAATGGCCGGGCCGGCTGGCGAAGTGCTTTGGGAATAATGGCAGCATCCAGATAAGAAATATGATTACTGACAAAAATATAAGGTCTTGACTTGTCGTGCGGGGATTCGTAAATTTTCCGGTGCCAGATAAATATCAAAAAAAACCAGATATCAGCCCAGCGCATGCAAAGCCAGAACACCATATTTCCTCCTCTGATCCTTCCAAACATGGTTGCTATTAAAGCAAAGGGAAAGATCAGCAGCATCACGGCCACAAAAGTCAGAAAAGCATAAATACTGTACAGCCATTTCAGCGGCATCCATAGCTGCTTCATCGGC
>DAORJS010000226.1:0-4639 GCA_035439185.1 Chitinophagaceae bacterium | reverse complement strand
TGTTTTGTACCGGATAATGATTACCGTGGTTTTCTGAAAAGAAAAGTGGAAGGACTTGAAGAAAAAGTGGCCGGAGGAAATTTCATAGATAAAAACGGGAAGATACTTGGACAACATAAGGGATACCCTTTCTATACCATTGGACAAAGAAAAGGACTGGATATTGCCATGGGACGTCCTGTTTTTGTAACCCGTATCGATCCCGAAAACAATACAGTTGTACTGGGTGATGAAAATGACCTGGATCAAAACGAAATGATGGTCAGCAAACTCAATCTGATCAAATATGACGCGATCAGTGCTGGGATGGAAGCAATCACCAAGATCCGCTACAAGGATCGAGGAGCCTTATCCAACCTTTATCCTGAACATGGGCAAATGAAAGTAAGGTTTTATGAAAATGTAAAAGGTATTGCTCCCGGACAAAGTGCGGTGTTTTATGAAGGGGATGATGTGCTGGGTGGTGGGATCATTCAAAGGGGGGAACTCGTTTAAAATCAGGCAATAAAGTGGGAAAATAATCGTTATAAAGCGGGGACTATGAATCCCCGCTTTTTGTTTGTAACTTTAACCATCCATCCGGCTATCATTGAGGCCGGCATCCGAAACCCTGGTAAACTAGTTGTAAACCAAGCTTTTTTATCCGTGAACATCGAAAAACCACTTATGAGATTCAGTTCTATCCACCGCCTTTTTTTACTGGCAATTAGCAGCCTTGTCTTTTTTTCTTGTAATGAAAAAGAAGAACTGACTACGGCCTCCCTCAATGATTATACCTCTCTGGCAGCAGGAAAATATATCACCTATCGGTTAGACTCAACGGTTTTTACCAATTTTGGCCGGGCCATTGAAGTTCATAAATACCAGGTGAAACATCAGGTGGATGCCTTGATTACTGATAATCTCGGCCGTCCCTCTTACCGGGTGTATCGTTTTATCCGTGACTCTGCGGGATTGCAACCCTGGCAACCCAACGGCACCTATTTTGTAACTGTTTTATCCGATCAGTTAGAACTTATTGATGATAATCTCCGTGTTATCAAACTGCATCTCCCCATCAAAAATGGCTTTAGCTGGAAAGGTAACAGGCATCTGCCAATGGATCCTTTTGCCAGTTTATATGATTTCAATAATGACGACAATATCAGCGACTGGGATTTCTTTTATGACGGCGACCCGGCTTCTTTCAGTTATCAGGGCAAAAACTATTCTGATGTGATTACCGTGGAGCAGGCCGATGAAGCTTTTAATGTGCCCATTATCAATAACAGTGCTTATGCTTCTATTAACAGGTCTGTAGAAAGATATTCAAAGGGAATTGGTCTGGTTTACCGGGATTTTATCCTCTGGGAACAACAACCCAATGAGGGAAACCCTGCCGGCCCCTCAAAGACCGGTTTTGGCCTGACCATGTGGATGATTGACCATAACTGATACTGATCAATTATCTTAACTTTGAAGGATAAGATTTTCCATGAAAAGATCCATCCTTTTACTATTGCTCACCCTTGCGGTGATTCATGAATCCGGTGCCCAGTTTACCAGGTATATCGTCCGCTTTAAAAACAAAGGCGGTTCTCCCTATAGTTTTGCCAACCCTTCAGTTTATTTGTCACAGCGGGCGATCGATCGGCGTACAAGGTACGGGCTTACTATCGACAGCACTGATCTGCCTGTCACCCCATCGTATATCAATCAGGTCAGCGCCATTCCCAATGTAACCCTGCTGAATGTTTCGCGCTGGATGAATGCCATTACAATTCAAACCAACAATGCATCCGCTATCACGGCCATCAATGCCCTGCCCTTTGTTCAGGGATCTGCCGGCATTGCTTCGAGGGAAGAAGGTGGCCGGGCTGCCGCATCTAAATGGGAAGGAGAAGAACCATTACCTCCGTTTCAGGGAAGACCTGGCGGCACCAGTGCTGATTTTTATAACTATGGCCCAACCCCCTTTAATGAAATTCATCTCCATAACGGAGAATTCCTGCATAATATAGGATTGAGGGGACAAGGCATGCAAATTGCCATGCTTGATAATGGCTTCAGTAATTATACCGCACTGATGGCATTTGACAGTATGAATCTTAACAGTCAGGTATTGGGTACCTGGGATTTTGTTGCGCGGGAACAAAATGTTGCCAATGATGGCAGCCATGGCATGAATTGCTTATCTACCATTGCCGCGAATATTCCCGGGCAGTTTGTCGGGAAAGCACCCAAGGCGAGTTTCTGGTTATATCAAACAGAAGACAATGCCAGTGAATATCCGATTGAAGAATTCAACTGGGTTTGCGGGGCCGAACGTTCTGATAGTTCCGGTGCCGATGTGATCTCCAGTTCACTGGGTTATTTTACTTTCGATAATGCCGCCCTGGATTATACTTATGCCAATATGGATGGCAATACTACTATCAGTGCCAAAGGCGCAGATCTGGCTGCTAAAAAAGGCTTATTGGTTTTTGTTGCCGCCGGTAATGAGGGAAATAAACCCTGGCATTACCTGATTTCACCGGCTGATGCAGACAGTGTGGTTGCTGTTGGCGCGGTTAGTTACAATGGTACAATCGGCGGATTCTCCAGTTATGGGCCTTCCAGCGACGGACAGGTTAAACCCAATATGGCATCCGTTGGGGTTAGTGCAGTTATACAAACAACCAGTAATTTAGTTGGCACAAGCAATGGTACTTCCTTTGCCTGTCCGAATATGGCCGGATTGGCAACCTGTCTCTGGCAGGCCTTCCCTAATTTTAATAACATGAAGATCATAGCCGCCTTACAACAGGCCGGCAGTACAGCCTCCACTCCTGATGACCGGATTGGTTATGGTATCCCCAATATGAAAACGGCCTTTGGCTCACTCCTGACCGAGTATGCCAGTTCCAGTTCATCGGTCAGTGGTTGCCGGATTGCCATTAACTGGAACAGTAAGGATGTAAGTGCCATGAAATATGAAGTGGAACGCAAGGCACCGGGTGAAACCCTGTATTCAAAGATTGCTGATATCAGTGCTCAGGCCGGCAATATACTGGCTAATAAAACCTATCAGTACATCAATGACCTGAATAGTGGTGCTACAGGTAACTATTCATACCGCATCCGTCAGATTATTGATACCAGTACTGCAGGTTTTACGGCCGTTTATATTGACACCACCAATATCACGATCAGCACTCCTTGTGTGATAACTGCCGTAAGCAATCCGGGGCAGACAGATAAACAAGTGTACATTCAACCAAATCCGGTTACCGGAAATACATTTACACTGGTAGTAGAGACTGCCCAGGCAATCGCACAAATGCCAGTCAATGTTTTTGATGAAAAAGGAAGTCTGATTCTGCAGTTACAATCTTCCAAGGGCAGTGGCAGAAAAACAATTGAACTCTCGGTTCAGCAATGGCCCGCCGGCAAATATTATATCAGAGTGATGAATGGAAGCAAGCCACTTGGCACAGCCGAACTGATCAGGTTATAAATTGCGTCTGAACATAGCCGCGTACATACTGTCGGCTTTTTCGGTATACCCCCTGAAGAATTGTGAGGTAATCAGTTCCATCCCTGTTTCCCTTTGAATAAATGCTGCCATCTCTTCATTTTCCTTTTTGAAAACGGAACAGGTGATATACAGCAAATAACCGCCATTGGCCAGTTTATTAGCAGCATTGACTACGATCTTTTGTTGACGACCCACATAACCTGGAATTTCAGCCGGTGTAAAATAAAGCAATTGCTCCGGTGTACGCCCCCAGGTTCCACTCCCGCTGCAGGGAACATCAGCGATCACCAGGTCAAATTCTTCATCTGGTAAATTTTCCTCTTTAGTCAGATCCGCCAGGAAAGAGTGATACTTTGCTATACCTGCCGCACGAAAACGCTTTGCCAGATTAGCCAGGATTGATTCCCGTATATCCGATACCGTTAGTAAAGGGCTATTCAGCATATCAACCGCCATGATTGATTTCCCTCCACTGGCTGCACAACAATCCCAGATACGAAGGGGTCTGTCTGGAGATAGTTTGATTGTTCTCATTAAGTCCCCCACCCTTTGAGAACTGAGGTCCTGGATAACCGCTTCCCGGTCGGGCTGCAGACAGTCTTCCAGTTTTGCCCCATTGGCAACAGCGATAGCTGACTCATTGATATGACGATAAGTTATTCCCGCTTTTTCAAGTTTCTCCCTGACCAGTTTTTCAAACCCCGGTCTGATGCGGATAAAAAGATCCGGTTGTGATAAATGGGAAGCAGCAAATGAACCGGCGTCAATATCCGGGCTACATTCAGATATAAAAGGGAAGATGGATGAAAGGCTTTTTTTAACTGACAGAAACTCCAGCTTCTCTGCCGCCGTTTTCGGAATCATTTCCACCCATTCGGGATGTATCAATGAAATAATTGGCGAGGGCTGATCGGTACAAAGGAATAACCCCCTTACCATTTTTTCCTGTAAGGGATATTCCTGAAATAATGCGGCAGTCCGGAAATAACAGTAACATAAATGACTGATCATTTTCCGGTCACCGGAACCATATTTTTTTTCTCCTGCAAAAAATTTCTTGATGAATGCTGCAAATGGCTCTGCACCCCTGTATTGCTGCAGGATATTTTCAGCGGTATTGAGATAGGAATAATAACGACTCAC
>DAORJS010000225.1:0-4657 GCA_035439185.1 Chitinophagaceae bacterium | reverse complement strand
CGGGTTCCTTTTTTGTGAATGGTCAGCGGATTAAAGACCGCTAATTTTTTTAAATAATCAGCAGACGTATTCAGAATGGTCCTGTGAAAATCAAAGATATTCATGTCCCTTCCGCCCGCGGCGGCCGATTTAATGTTTAGTGTCTGAAATGGCGCATCCCTGTGATCACCATGGCCAGGTTATTTTCTTTACAATAGTTTATTGAATCATTATCCCTGATGGAACCTCCCGGTTGAATATAGGCAGCGATACCGGCTTCATGTCCCATTTTCACACAATCATCAAAGGGAAAGAAGGCATCACTGGCCATCACGGCTCCGTCCAGTCCAACTCCAAACTGTCTGGCTTTTTCAATCGCCTGACGAAGCGAATCAATCCTGCTCGTTTGCCCGCAGCCTTTACCAATCAGCTGCCTGTTTTTTACCAGTGCAATAGCATTTGATTTCAGGTGTTTGCAGATCAGGTTGGCAAATACCAGGTCTTCTTTTTCGGTGGCAGTGGTATCTCTTCCTCCGGATTCCTTCCATTCTGTATAATTACCTTCATCGGGTTGCTGAATCAGGATGCCGTTGAGGATGGATTTAAACTGTACCCTGTTTTCGGGAAGGGCCTTGCTTTGCAGTAAGATCCTGTTCTTTTTTGATTTCAGTAATTGCAGGGCAGCTTCATCAAAAGCCGGAGCTATCAATACTTCAAAGAAAATTTCGTTGATGGCTTTTGCGGTGGCTTCATTGATGGTGGCATTGGTAACCAGTACGCCGCCAAAAGCACTTTCGGGATCACCGGCGAGTGCTGCTTCCCAGGCCTGATCAACTGTTGCTCTTTGTGCCGTGCCGCAAACATTACTGTGTTTGATGATGGCAAAGGAAATAGTATCGCTCAAACTGTTCAGGTCGCTGATCAGTTGAAGGGCGGCATCCACATCTACTAAATTATTATAGGAAAGTTCTTTTCCGTTTAATTGACTGAACAGTTTTTCCAGTGGCCCATAAAAACGGCCGGCCTGATGCGGATTTTCTGCATAACGCAGGGAATGAGAAGGGGTGGCGGATTCCAAAAAGTATTCAGAAGTTTCCTGACTTTGACTGAAATATTTTGCAATAGCCACATCATAATGTCCCACTACTTCAAAGGCTTTAAACGCAAAAAGTTTTCGTTGTTCAAGTGTGGTTGTTCCTTTTTGTTCTTTCAGCAGGTTTTCCAGACTGGCATAATCCTTTTTAGCGGCCACGACCACCACATCGCTGAAATTTTTAGCAGCTGCCCGGATCATGGAGGGACCACCGATATCAATCTTTTCAATAATCGCTTTTTCATCGCTGGTACTGGCCACCGTTTCTTCAAAGGGATAGAGATCCACGATCACTAAATCAATTTCAGGAATATTAAATGCTTTCATTTCCTGCAGGTGGGTGGCATCGCTTCTTTTGCCCAGGATACCGCCAAACACAGAAGGGTGTAAGGTTTTTACCCTTCCGCCCAGGATACTGGGATAGGAAGTGAGTGATTCCACAGGGGTTACAGCGATGCCCAGTCCTTCAATAAAACTTTGTGTGCCACCAGTGGAATAAATCGTTATACCGAGTGCGGACAGTTCTTTTACAATATTATCCAGTCCGTCCTTGTAGAAAACAGAAATAAGCGCTGATTGAATCTTTTTATTCATAAAAATAAGAGGGGTTGGGGCAGGCAATGGTCAGGATTGTCTTTGATATCTCCACATCTCAGACGAGGTCGCAAAACTAACCTAATTCAGGTTCATCACAAAAGCCCCTTTTATGGTTACATCATGGAAGGGGATTTTCAGGGAGTCGCAGTCTTTCTGCCAGTAATTTCTTTTCCAGACGGGGGCCACACCATCACATACCACCTGCCGGATATCAAGGGCTTTAATTAGTTGGGTCATGTACAAACGGGGGTTTCCGCTGATAATCAGCAAGTCGATTTTTTGTCTGTTGCTGGCTTCCCGGTATTGATAACCCGGGCTGAGCAGCAGAATTCTTTTATCAAGAAATGAAAATTGATTTTGTTTTTGCAGTAATCCCGGAAGTACTGTTACAGGTTTGGCTCTTTGCAGTATCCTGGATGGCCGGAGGTGGAATTGTTGTATAAATGCATCAGCAGCTCCATTGGCATTACCGGAGTAAAATAATTTTCTTCCTGCAATAAAATCAATCGCTGTTTTTCCTGGTACATTGTAAACGATGATGCTGTTATTTTTTTCGCATTGTATAAAGGAATCTGTGCGGATCAGCAGGAAACAGAGGATGGTTGCAATTCCGGTTAAGCAACCTTTTTTTCTTTTCTCCATCAGCCAGTAACTGATCGCAGCAATACTGATTAAGAGTAAAATTACCTGGAGCTGGTTGATATAGAGGCCGTCCCATACAGCCCCGGGCAATTGTTCAATAGAACTAACAGCCTGATTCATCAGCCGGATCATCCCACTGATTAATTGCCCCAATAAATGGGCCGGCTCTGGCAGCCATGCGATCACGCAAAGCAGGATGGCCGCCAGGAGAATGATACTGGAAAGAGGAACAGCCAGTAAATTACTGAGGAAGAATAACGGGGGAAACTGATGAAAATGATAAATGCTCAGGGGCAGGGTCAGAATTTGTGCGGCCAGTGTAACGGCATTCATCTTCCAGATGAAATCAATCAGTTTATTGGGGAAATAAAAAAGGTTATAAACCGGCCGCATAAAAATCAGGATGCTGGCTACAGCTGCGTAGGAGAGCTGGAAGCCAGGATCCCAAAGCCAAAATGGATTGATCAGCAAAAGAACAAGTGCAGAACAGGCCAGGCTGTTGAATGCGGTGTTTTTCCGGCCCAGGCTTTCTCCGATAACGATCATGGAGAACATCAAAGCAGATCGAAGCACGGAAGGTTGTGCACCGGCGAGCAGGCTGAAGGTCCAGAGGCCTGTGATGATCAGAATGGGACGAAGCCATTTTGATTTTTTCTTTTTTAGAAGTGGTTGGAATAATAGTTCCAGGAGCCAGTAAATGATGCCGAGGTGTAAACCTGAGATGGCAATGATATGTACAACTCCGGTATTGCTATAAGATTGTACCAGTTCTTTGTCCAGGTCATTTTTATAACCGATCAGCAGGGCTTCGGCCAGTCCTTTTTCTTGTTCACCGGTAATATATTTTCTGAGCAGCTGAACTAATTTTTCCTGGCTGCTGATCAGCCATTGCTGAAGAGGCTTTATTTTTTTATCGGGGAGCAGGATAAAATCACCGGAGCGAAGAAAAGCCTGTTGGCTGATACCCCGGAATAACTGATACCTCGCATAATCAAATCCTCCGGGGTTGCCTGATGCCTGAATCCTCTGTAATTTGTTTTTTATAAGTAAACAGTGGCCATAAGCAAGGGGGATGTTTTTAGCAAAATCCGGGCTGTCTTTTCTGAAATAAAGGATAATTTTTCCCTGTATCTGAATTTGTTTTCCCTCCCGGAATCCGGTGTTAATGATTGCTTCTGTTTTGAAGGAGTTGGTTTTTACGACCGGGTTTTCATTCAGTGTAACCAATAAGCAGTCTGCTTGCAGTGGTGGAATGCCTGTCTTGTCAGGGAGATAGCGGATATCTTTCAACCGGGTGAGCAGGCCTCCTGCAGCAAGGAAGATGAACAGGATGGAAAGACCAGTGATAAACCGGTAGCGGTAAAGATTGAACAGGGATATAAAAAAACTACCGATCAATACACAAGTACCAGTTACAAAAAAAATGACCCAGATCAGGGGAGGAGGCTGCCATTGCCATTGCAACCAGGTCCCGGAGGCGAAGGCCAGCAGTAATTTGATAAAGGGTGATTTCCTCCAGAAAAGTGTACCGGTCTGTTTCATACCGGGAAACTACTAAGCGGCCAGGCTTTCTCCCAGCAATCGCACAGTTAAGGGAGCATTTTATTCAGCAGTACTATTTGCCCGGTATGGTAAATAGCATGTTCAATTAACCCATTCAGGAGAAAGGCAAAATCGTAATTCCTGCCTTCGACTTTTTCCTGCAGCCACTAATCATCTTTTATTTTTTGCAGGCGGGAAATAATCTGCTGATGCAGTTTTTCGAACCTGATCAATCCTTTTTCCCAGGTATGGGTACGGGGTTGGATGGTACGCCAGTCTTCCCTGGCCAGGGCATCAGGATCGAAAGGTTTTTTCTCCAGCCGGTCAGCTATAAAAGCAGCCCATGTATTCATATGCCAGAGCAGGGCAGTCATGCTATGTGTTGCGCCTGCCGGTTGCAGGTTTGTTTTGGATGGGTCAATATTCTGCAACAGAGAAAAGAGGGATTCACCAAACCAGGGTGTTCCGTTGATCACATTGGTGATCCTGTTTGAAATGGATTGTATTTCTTTGTTCATTAGTTTCTTTTTTTAATACCTGGGCCGTTATTTTAGCGGGTAAATCAGAAGATATTTAAACGGTATTTTTCCGGTATTCTCCCGGTATTTTTTTTCCTTTTTTTCCCGTATAGATTTGATTGTCTTCTATTTATAAATAATTATAATTTGTAATTGATTCGTTTTCATTACTTTAACTGAGTTTTTGGGCAATATTGACAAATAGCTTTACAGGGTTAATCAAATTGGAGGAAACCTTAAAAATTAAAGCTATGACAACAGTAGAAAAGAAATCAGGGAAAGTTGG
>DAORJS010000224.1:0-4672 GCA_035439185.1 Chitinophagaceae bacterium | reverse complement strand
CAACACAACAAATATTGTGCTCAACATGATATAAACGCTCAATCTGGATAACTTGAAGGTCACCACCTCTTCATAGGTGTCATCATTCATCACCACCAGCCGGTACCGGTTTCGAAGCCGCTTCAGCGTGGTGCCTGCATCTAATTTTACCATAACCAAGTATTAAGGGGATTAAAGGTAAGCATTGGGCCTTGCTTTTGCCAGCCCTGCCGGGGATAAAAAAACATGCCAAAAATTGCCTTAGTTTTATACTAAATTATTTGAAATTCAGTTAATAAGACTTTAGATTGCGCACGAAAATGCGACCCATCCGATATACAATAACTGCCGCTTTAAGCCTCCTTCTTTGCCTGTTGGGTCTTCAGTCATCCGGACAGATGGGCTTTGCATTTAATATCAAAAAACCGCAGGAATACGATGAGCGGGTTCTGCGTTCCGAAAAATCAGATCAGGGCAAATTTGGCCTGCCTAAAAGGTTCATGCAGAACACAGTTACGCACTTTAACTACTATTTCAATGCCAACAATAAACTGAACGAGGTTTTAGAAAGGGCCAAGGAATCTTTCCGGGATGATTATTCCCAACTCCTCCCATTTTACAATTATACCCTGGATGCCACAGCGGGTGATTCTATTCAACTGGACTCCATCACCTATAAATCTTCGAGCGGTATCGCCCTGCATGACCTTCGTGGCGACTGGGTGGATAATTTATACCTGCTTTGGGGTGCCTCCTTCTACCTGCAAAAGAAGTTTGATTCAGCCTACCTGATGTTTCAGTTCATCAATTATGCTTTTGCCCCTAAGGAAAAAGACGGATATTACCTGACTATTGGCAGTGGCCGGGATGGGAATTCAGCCCTGAGTATCGCCACCAAAGAAAAGAAGAGCATCGTCAAGAAATTATTATCGGAACCGCCCAGCCGTAATGATGCCTTTATCTGGCAAATCAGAACCTTCCTGGCTCAGGATCAGTTTGCAGAAGCTGCCAGCCTGATTGTAACCCTGAAGAATGATCCGGCATTTCCAAAACGATTGCAAAACGATTTGCATGAAGTCCAGGCCTACTGGTTTTATAAAAACAGTATGTGGGACAGTGCGGCTGTGCATTTAACCCAGGCCCTGAGTAATGCGGGTAATCTGCAGGAAAAAGCCAGATGGGAATACCTGGCCGCCCAGCTGTTTGAAATGGGAAAAAATTATCAGGAAGCTGAAAAATATTATAACAAAGTCATCTCTCATACCACTGACCTGGTGCTTGAAATCTATGCCCGTCTGGCCAATATCCGGGCCGACCGGGATGGGGATGCCAAAAGCATTGAGAAACGGGCAGAAGAACTGGCGAAAATGGCCAAGAGAGAAAAGTACGAAGAGTACCGCGATATCATCTATTACATGGCCGCACAAATGATGCTGGATGCAGGTAATGTGGACGCCGCCATCAGCATGCTGAAAAAAAGTACCCAGTATCCCGGGAATGACCCTTCACAGCGTAACAAAGCATTTTTACAACTGGCCGAATTATCTTTTGCTAAAAAATTATACCGGCAGTCTTACAATTTTTATGACAGTATCAATATTGCAGATCCCAAATTAAAAGACACGGCCCTGATTGGTTCCCGTAAACGATCACTGGGTATCATCGCTACCAATGCGGAAATAGTTTACCGGCAGGATAGTCTCCAGAGAATTGCCTCCCTTCCGGAAGAAGAGCGTAAGGATTTTGTAAAACAACTGGTGAAAAGACTTCGAAAGGAACAGGGATTAAAAGATGAAAACAATAATCCGCTGACCAACCCGATAGCCCTTCCCAATAATAATCTTTTCCCTTCCGGCAACAATCCGCCAAAAGGTGAATGGTATTTTTATAATTCTGCTTCCAAAACCAGGGGGCTCAGTGAATTCCGTTCCAAATGGGGGAACCGGCCCAATGTAGACAACTGGAGAAGAAGTGCGGCAATTGTGGGTATGACCGGACAACCGGCAGGTATGGGTAATACCGGTGCAACAACACAGAGTGGCAATGCACAACAGGGTTCTGCTGAGCTGAGTTTTGATGCCTTATATGAAAAGCTTCCACTCAGTGAGGAAGGACTTAAAAAATCTAATGACTCCCTTCAGGAGGCCATGTTCCTTTTGGGCAAAGCCTATATCCAGGAAATTGAAGATTGCCAGGCTGGTACTGAAACCCTTGAAAAACTCAGGACCCGTTTCACGGCCTTTGAACCCATGGATGAGGTATTGTTCAATCTTTATTATTGCTATAATAAGCAGGGAGAAACAGCCAAAGCAAACGCCATCAAACAACAGATGTCGTCAAAATATGCGGCAAGTAACCTGACTAATATTGTAACTACCGGAAAAAATCCCCTCCTGACTGAGAAAGAAGTGGCCACTAAAACATATGAGGATATTTATGACCTCTTTATTGAAGGGAAATTTGAAGAGGCCCTGCTCCGTAAAAAAGCAGCCGATGAAAAATATGGCAAGAATTACTGGACACCCCAGTTACTGTATATTGAATCGGTGTACTACGTGAAGCAAAGAAATGATTCTGCAGCCATCCGTACGCTGAATGATATCATCAATCAGTTTTCCGGAAACCCGCTGATTCCAAAAGCAAGACGCCTGATTGATGTGCTGAACAGAAGAGTGCAGATTGAAGATGAATTAAAAAACATGGTGGTTACACGTGCCACTGATTCCAGTGCGGGCAGAATCATTACCCCTGTTGCTGTAAAACCAACCCAACCCAAAGCAGACAGTAGCACTACCCAACCGCCTGTTACGGTGATAAAGCCACCGGTAACTACTCCAAAAGACAGCACAGCCGTAAAACCACCACCAGTTAAAAATAATACTGCCTTTAGCTTTAATGCGAATGAAGCTCATTATGTGGTACTGGTACTCAATAAGGTTGATCCGGTTTTTGTAAACGAAGCAAAAAATGCCTTTATCCGCTACAACCGAGACACGTATTATAACAAAACCTATTCGGCAGACCTGTTTCAACTGGATACTGAAAACAGGTTCCTGATGATTGCCCCCTTTGCCAGTGCTGCTGATGCGGTTAAGTATATTGATGCCGCCAAACCAAAGACATCCACGGAAATCCTGCCCTGGCTGAAAGGTGGTAAATACAGTTACCTCATCATGACTGATGGCAATTTTGACCTGCTGAAAGCCAACCCGGATCTGGAAGTTTACCGGTCTTTCCTGAACCAATACCTGCCCGGTAAATTTTAAGGGTTGATTTGTGAAAAAATTAAACCACTGTCCCCTCCCCAAGGGCTGGCTTTTACTTAATTTCGGTATCTGTTTCCGGAGCTTCCGGCAACCATAACCAATCCTTGATATGAAAAAAGCAGTCCGCATATTCTGGCGCATCTTCTTTGGCGGTTTTGCCGCTGTCATCATCTTAATCCTGCTTGCCAATTTCGGCGTATTTGGAAAAATGCCCTCATTGGAAGAACTGGAAAACCCCTCCATTCTCCAGGCCTCGGAAGTATATGCCGATGATGGTACCCTGATGGGCAAATACTATACAGAGAGAGGTAACAGGAGTAATGTAAAATACCGGGACATTTCTCCCCATGTGATTGATGCCCTGGTGGCCACTGAAGATGAAAGATTTTACAGTCATAGCGGGATCGATTTTAAATCCACCCTGCGGGCCGTTTTTACACTCGGTAAACAGGGAGGAGGAAGTACCATTACCCAGCAGCTGGCCAAGGCATTGCTGGATCAGGGAAGCAAGAACAAAGCTTTCCGGGTCGTGGAAAAGTTAAAAGAGTGGATTGTTGCAATTAAGCTGGAAAGAAATTTTACCAAAGAAGAAATCATCACTTTATACCTGAATGCAGTTCCCTTTGGAGATAATATCTACGGAATCCGTAATGCTTCCCGTACATTTTTTCAGAAGGAGCCTGATCGCCTGAATACGGAAGAAGCCGCCGTACTGGTTGGAATGTTAAAAGCAAATTATACTTATAATCCCCGCAGAAATCCAAAAGCCGCGCTCGACAGAAGAAATGTAGTGTTGAACCAGATGGAGATCAATGGAAAAATCAGTTCTGCGGAAGCCGCCAGATTAAAAGCACTCCCCATTAAACTGAATTACCGGAAGCTGGATGAGAATACAGGTTATGCCCCTTATTTCAGGGAAGTATTAAAATCAGAAATCAAAGAAGCCCTGAAAGGTTTGGAAAAGCCCAATGGCAAGGCATATGATATTTATGATGACGGCTTAAAAATTTATACCACGGTCAATATCCAGATGCAGCAATATGCAGAAGAGGGTTTGGCCCAGCACATGACCTTCCTTCAAAAAAGTATCGATTCCCGTTATGATATGAAAAACGGCACACACTGGAAGGGAAGAGAAAAATTACTGGAAAAAGCAGCCAAAGAATCGGATCGCTGGAAGAATCTGGCAGAAGATGGATTAAGTGATAAAGAGATCCGGGCCAGTTTTGATATTAAGGTACCCATGAAGGTCTTTGCATGGAACAGCAGAAGGGAAAAAGATACGGTGATGACTCCTATGGACTCTATCAAATACCACCTGCAGATGGAACAGGCTTCTTTTATGGCCATGGATCCCGTAACCGGCGAAGTAAAAGCCTGGGTGGGTGGCATCAACTATAAAACCTATAAGAATGATCACGTCAACC
>DAORJS010000223.1:0-4688 GCA_035439185.1 Chitinophagaceae bacterium | reverse complement strand
GATGAAGTGCATGAGCTGAGGATGCTGATCAAAAGCAAAGTGAAAAAAGGATAAGGATCAGAGATCTTTTTCCATTACATAGTGAGGGATGGTTACTTCTGTAAATTCTTCACCAGCCACCCTGTACCCCATCTTTTCATAAAACCCAATGGCATTCTTCCGGGCATGCATGGAAAGGGTTTTATAACCACGGTCACGGGCAATATTCTCTGCAAAACTCATCAGGGCCCTGCCAATTCCTTTTCCCTGTAAATCGTTCAAAACGGCCATTTGGCGCAGCCGAACAGTTTCCCTGTTTTCTTCCACGAGCATGCAGCAACCCAGCATCTGTTCTTCTTCAAATGCCCCGATCAGCATATTCTCCTTTTCCGTGTCCAGTTCATCCTGGTCAAAACCCAGGCCCAGCGGTTTACGAAGGATTTCCTCCCGCAATTTGATCATTTGCTGGTACTCTGGAGAACCATGGTCAATAATTTTCAGTGCCATAACCGGGTTATTCTGGTTGCTGTAAATGGTACTCGGGTGGAGTACTATGGACAAATTACAAAGATCCGGCTATACTGCCAACGGTATCCGGGCTTATTTTGAAAAGATCGGGTCCAGCAAAAAGTGCTTTAGCCTTTAGTTTTCAGCAAGTTGGATTAAATATGGAAAAATAGACGATAAAGATGGTGATTAGATCAAAAAGTATATTTTTGCACCCTATAAACAAAACTTTAAGAACATGTCAGACATTTCATCAAGAGTTAAGAAAATCATCGTTGATAAACTGGGTGTAGATGAGGCCGAGGTTACCAACGAAGCATCTTTTACCAACGACCTGGGTGCCGATTCTCTGGACACAGTAGAACTGATTATGGAATTTGAAAAAGAATTCAATATCTCTATTCCGGACGAGCAGGCAGAGACCATCACCACAGTTGGCCAGGCTGTGTCTTATCTCGAAGAACACGCGAAGTAATTCCTGATTGTTCTGCCCCGGCAGAGCCTGCAGGAAAAGCACTCATAATATCTTACCGCCTTCTGACTGTTAGAACAGGGAAGGCGGTTTCTTTTCTGATGACGGTTTACAAAGGCAGATTGTATATTTGACGAACTATATGTAAAGTTTATGGAATTAAAAAGGGTAGTAGTAACCGGAATGGGGGCCATCACCCCGCTTGGAAATACCGTTGATGAATACTGGAATAACCTTATTGCCGGTGTTTCAGGAGCCGATATGATCACCCTGTTTGATGCTTCCAAATTCAGGACCAAATTTGCCTGCGAGGTAAAAGGTTTTGATGCCACGCAATACCTCGATAAAAAAGAAGCCCGTAAAATTGATCGCTTCACGCAATTTGCCCTGGTGGTCAGTGATCAGGCCATGGCTGATGCCGGCTTAAACAAAGACAATATCAATCCCGATAGAGTAGGTGTGGTTTTTGCCAGTGGTATCGGCGGACTCATTACTTTTCAGCATGAGGTTACCGATTTTGCCCGTGGCGACGGAACTCCCCGCTTCAATCCCTTCTTTATTCCCAAGATGATCCTGGATATTGCTGCCGGACAAATCAGTATGCGCCATAATCTGCGCGGACCCAATTTTGCTGTAGTCAGCGCCTGTGCCAGCAGCACCAATGCCATCATTGAAGCCTTTAACCTGATCCGCTTGAATAAAGCCAGTGTGATCCTCACCGGTGGAAGTGAAGCAGTAATCAGCGAAGCCGGGGTAGGTGGATTCAATGCCATGAAGGCCATGAGTGAAAGAAATGATGATCCTAAAACAGCCAGCCGCCCTTATGATAAAGACCGGGATGGTTTTGTTATGGGAGAAGCAGCCGGGATGCTGGTACTGGAAGAACTGGAACACGCCAAAGCAAGAGGAGCAAAAATCTACTGTGAAATTGCCGGTGGCGGTGCCACAGCAGACGCCCATCATATCACGGCACCTCACCCGGAAGGGCTGGGTGCCAGAAATGTAATGATGGTTGCCCTCGAAGATGCAGGCATGAAACCTGAGGAAATAGACTATATCAATACCCATGGTACCTCAACGCCTATCGGTGACGGGGCAGAAGTAAAAGCCATCACCCATGTTTTTGGTGAGCATGCCTATAAACTGAATATCAGTGCCACCAAATCCATGACCGGGCACTGTCTGGGAGCCGCGGGTGTTATCGAAGCCATTGCCGGTATTAAAGCCGTAATGCACGATATCGTTCCTCCGACCATTAATCATTTTACAGATGACCCTCAACTGGAACCCGGACTGAATTTTACTTTTAATAAAGCACAGGAGCGACCGGTAAGGGCCGCCCTGAGCAATACTTTTGGCTTTGGTGGTCATAATGCCTGCGTAATCGTAAAGAAGTACAACGGTTAAGCAACCCGTAAACAGCAATTTCAACAATTCTTCGTAGCTTAAAGCCCGTGGATTTCTTTAAATTTTTTTCCGGGAAACATGCAGGTACCTTATTCAAAAAGGAGCTCAGGAATATCCTTGGATTTAAGCCCGGCAATGTACCCCTCTATAAAACAGCACTCACCCACCGATCCGTCAGGGAAGGGGCAGATGAGAACAATGAACGCCTGGAATACCTGGGTGATGCGGTATTGAGTGCCCTGATCGCCGATTATCTTTTTAAAAGATATCCCTACCGGGAAGAAGGCTTTCTGACTGAAATGCGCAGCAAAATGGTGAACCGGCAACAGCTTAACGAAATTGCTGTGCGGATGGGACTTAAAAAAGTAACACTATATAACAAAATGGACAGTTCCCTGAAAGTGAGCCAGATCTTTGGAAATACACTGGAGGCACTTGTGGGTGCCATTTACCTGGATCAGGGGTATAAAAAAACTGCCAAATGGGTCAATGAGTGTATCATCATGCCGCATATGTTCATGGATGATCTTGAGAATCTGGAAATCAATCACAAAAACAAATTATACGGCTGGGCTAATAAAAATGGCAGACTGCTGGAATTTGAAACCCTGAATGAGAAGCTGGAAAATGGCCGGAGACTATTTACCGTGGCTGCTGTACTGGATGGCGAAAACATTGGAGAAGGGAAAGCCTTTAATAAAAAAGATGCTTCACAAATCGCAGCCCAGGTGGCTGTTGAAAAACTGGGAATCGTGAATTCCGATTCTCCCGGTGATGAACAAAACTAAAACCAAAAAACCTGTCATGAAAAAGTATTTGCTGCTGCTGACCAGTATCGTTTTATTGCTGGTATCCTGTAAGAATGAAACCCCAAAAGGTGCCAACGGGGTGACCTATAAATCAGCCGTTGAGTACAACGATTATATCGTGGCCCGGCAGACCACCCTGATGAAAAATATCATGAAATTCATCAGCGTGGCAGAGAATGATCTTGATTCCGCAGAAAATATGCTGGATGGCTACGTAAAGGAAACCGGTATCATGGTCACCGAGATCAAGGGAATGCCGGCTTTTAAAGGAGACTCCAGTCTGAGAGATGCCGCCGTGAATATTTTTGGGTTTTATAAAAAGATTTTTGATAATGATTACCGGGATGTCATCCATCTCCGCAAACAACAGGATGGAACTTCCCAGGATATTGAAGACAGAATCCAGGCGATTGTAAAAAAGATTGAAGAAGAAGAAAAAGGTTTTGATGCCCGGTTTCAGAGCGCCCAGAAAGATTTTGCCCGGAAGAATAAAATGAAGCTGATAGAGAATGAAATGCAGAAAGAAATGGACGAAAAGCTGAAATAAAGAAACCTAAACAGCAGTTCCGGAATCGTCCTCCGTCAAAAGGTCTTTTGACATACATAATTCGATGAGTACCCCGTTGCAGTGTTTAGGGTGTAAAAAACAGATGAGCTTGTTATCGGCCCCGTTCTTTGGTTCAGGATTCAGAAGTACAAAACCTTCGCTTTTGAGCCTTTCCATTTCGCTGTAGATATCTGCTACTTCAAACGCAATATGGTGTAGTCCTTCCCCCTTTTTCTCAATAAAACGGGCAATAACCCCATCCGGGTCTGCACTTTCCAGTAATTCAATCTTATTAGGGCCGGTTTGGAAAAAAGCGGTGTTCACCTTTTCATTTTCAACCGTTTCGGTCTTATAACAGGGGGTATTCAGGAGTTTTTCGTAACGTGGCACGGCATCTTCCAGACTCCTGACGGCAATACCGATATGCTCAATTTTTGTCATACAAACAGCTGTAATCACGGGCTTTCCGAAAGCCGGAATTTCGGCCCTTTCTGCGAAATTATAGCATTCATTGAGAACAATTTGGGCTAATTTTGTGTTGAAAGAAACAAAAACTGAAGACATCGACCATGTTGCAATTCCCTATCTATTTAGACCATAATGCCACTACACCCTGTGACCCCAGGGTAGTGGATGCCATGTTGCCGTATTTCACTAATGCTTTCGGTAACGCAGCCAGCCGTAACCATTCTTTTGGCTGGCAGGCAGAAGAAGCGGTTGACTATGCCCGTGAGCAGGTAGCCAAACTGGTTGGCGCCGATCCGAAAGAAATCATCTTTACATCCGGTGCAACAGAAGCAGATAATCTGGCCATCAAAGGGGTTTACGAAATGTATGCCAGCAAGGGTAACCACATTATAACCTGTAATATCGAACACAAAGCGGTACTGGATACCTGTAAGCATATTGAAAAGGAAGGGGGAGAAGTCACTTACCTGAAAGTAAAAGATAATGGTCTGGTGGATCT
>DAORJS010000222.1:0-4772 GCA_035439185.1 Chitinophagaceae bacterium | reverse complement strand
TTTTATAAAAAAGAGTATATTATTATTACAGCTGTGAATTCGTGGAAAAGAATTTTCTGTAAAATTAAAGCTTTATTGAAATTCACATTTTGAACAGGGATATCCACATTGATTATTGATATCTGTAACCGGTTTGAGCTGATAATCCACATCAATGTGTATAATCAGATTGTATAAGTTGCCGGAGATTGATACTATGTAACTCTGTTAATAAAACATGAATAAGCGGTGGTTTATCAGCAGGTTTAAGTTCTTGATTCCGGTTTCAACATTTTAGGAGCAATTCATACGCGTTCGTATCCCCGTTCCACAGGCACTTATCCACAGTATTTTATCTCTGTTCACATAGCCGGGTGGAGAAAATTCCTGTTTGACCCATTAAAAGCAGGGCTTTATTTGATGAATATCATCATTTCCGGCGATCTGAGATCAGGATGGAATCCTGTAATTTTAATTTTTAAAACTGCTATATGAAATTATTGAAGCAAACCACCCTGTTTTTTAGCCTTCTATTTGCCTCGCTGGCTGTAAAAGCGGATGAAGGTATGTGGCTCCCTCAGCTGCTGGCCAAACTGAACGAAAGACAAATGAAGTCCATGGGAATGAAGATCAGTGCGGCTGATATATATAATATTAATAAAGGAAGTCTGAAAGATGCCATTGTCAGTTTTGGCGGTTTCTGTACCGGAGAAGTTATTTCTTCAAAGGGACTTGTATTAACGAATCACCATTGCGGATTCGATGCCATCCAAAATCACTCTACCCTCGAACGTAATTATATCAGGGATGGATTCTGGGCCCGGAATAACGGGGAGGAAATACCCAATCCCGGACTCTTTGTGACTTTTATAGTGAGGATTGATGATGTAACAAAAGCGGTATTGAATGGGGTAACAGGGTCAATGGAGGAAAAAGAAAGACAATCACAGATCGATAAAAATATTGCGGCCCTGAGGAAAGAAGTAAAGAAAGAAGCGTATCAGGATAGTTATATCCGCCCGTTTTTTGATGGCAATCAGTATTTTCTTTTTGTAACGGAAACCTATAAAGATGTCAGGTTAGTGGGAGCCCCACCTTCTGCGGTTGGAAATTTCGGAAAGGATACGGATAACTGGATGTGGCCCCGCCATACCGGGGATTTTTCCATGTTCAGGATCTATGCCGGAAAGGATAATAAACCAGCAGAATATGCTGCAGACAATATTCCCTATACGCCTAAAAAATCATTATCAATTTCTCTGGATGGTGTTAAGGAAAATGATTTCACCATGGTATTTGGTTTTCCCGGTCGCACCACTCAATACCTTCATTCTGCTGCCGTGGAGCAGATCATGACCGTGAATGACCCGGCTAAAATTGCCATCCGGGAAAAAGCCCTGGCTGTTATCGATGGCTTTATGCGGAAAGATGAACAGATAAAAATTCAGTATGCTGCTAAATATGCCGGTATTCAAAACTCCTATAAAAAATGGCAGGGAGAAGTGCTGGGTCTGAGCAGCACGAATGCAGTGGGAAAAAAGAAAAAACTGGAAGAAGAATTTCAGGCAAGGGTTAATAAAAACCCGGTATTTAAAACGCAGTATGGAACCATACTGGCCGACCTGGCCGGGGCCTATGATGAATTAAAGCCCTTTGGATATGCCAGGGACTACTATCTTGAAATTACCAGTAAGGTTGAATTATTAACGGTTGCAGGATGGATGAATTCGCTGGTCCTGGCTTTTGAAAAGGACGGTGATAAAGGATATCAGCAAAGATTAAAACAGGCAAAATCTGCATTGGAAGGATTGTTTGATGAATATAATAATAAGGTAGATCTGCAGCTTTTCTCCACCCTGATGGAAATGTATTATAAGAATCAGGATGAAAAATACCAGTCGCCGCTCTTTCGTGAAAAAGTGAAAGCAGCGGGAACAAATTTTGCTGCTCTTGCAGATAATATATACCAGAACACACAGCTGGATGAAAAAGAGAAAATAATGGCTTTACTGGATAAGCCTGCCACTGAATTAATCGCATTTATAAAAGCTGAACCCGTTGTGCAATTATACCGGGATATTGCCGGCACCTATTCTTCCTCGGTAGCCAGCAGCTTGAATGAAATACAGGCAAGGATCAATAAGATGAACCGGACTTATGTACAGGCGCAGATGGATGTATTCAAGGAAAAAACTTTTTATCCCGACGCCAACAGTACGTTGCGGGTAACCTATGGCAATGTTAAAGGGTATAACCCCCGTGATGCAGTCGGATTTGACTATTATACCTACCTCGATGGCGTGATGGAAAAATACAAGCCGGGCGATTATGAGTTTGATGTTCCCGAGAAACTCAGGGAACTGAACCGAAGCCGCGATTTTGGTCAGTATGGTGCTGGCGGTAAAATGCCGGTCTGTTTTATAGCCCGCAACCACACTACCGGTGGAAATTCCGGAAGCCCGGCACTGGATGCCTATGGCAACCTGATCGGATTGAATTTTGACCGGGTATGGGAGGGTACAATGAGTGATATTAACTATGATCCCGGTATTTGCAGGAATATTATGGTTGATATCCGGTATGTGCTCTTTATCGTTGACAAATTTGCCGGAGCCGGGCACCTGATTCAGGAAATGAAGCTGGTACATCCCAAAAAATCAAAATAAAACGGGTCATTTAATTGATTATTAACACATTAAGGGTAAATATACCCCAATAACCCCTTTTTCTAAATCCCAAAGAATCAGTAAACTAATTCAGGGACTTACCCACAGCATATCCCCAAAAGCCCTAATTTTGCCGTCCCTCAAAGAAGGCCTTTGAGGGTTGTAAAACCCTATTCAATAGTATGTCAATTATTCAATCGATCCGGGACAAGGGAGCCAGAATAACCGTAGTTATCATTGCAATCGCATTGGTTGGTTTTATTCTTACCGACTATTTCCAGAGTCAGGGCAGAACTGCGGGAGGCCGTAATTCTGATGCTGTAGGAAAAGTAAACGGCAGAAATATCAGCTTTGCTGATTTCAATGCAAAGGTTGATCAGGCTGAAGAGTCTTATCGTCAGCAGGGCTATCCTTCCAATGAAGGAAGCACACAAATGGCGATCGACAATACCTGGGAACAGGAAATCGCAAGGGTGTTGCTGGAAGATGAATTCAGCAAACTCGGTATTGGCGTCAGTAAGAAAGAGCTGGGAGATATCCTTTATGGACCGAATGCTCCGGCAGATCTGAAAAGTCAGTTTACCGATCAGGCTACAGGACAATACAATCCTGTTCAGGCCAAACAACAGATTGATCAGATTCTTAAAAAAGGTACTCCTGAGCAAAAAGCATCCTTTAATAATTATATTAATCAGCTGATTCTGCAGCGCCAGAATGAAAAATACATGGCGATGGTATCTAACAGTACCAATGTGCCCCGCTGGTTTGTAGAAAAGCAAAATGCTGATGCCAGTCTGATGGCACGGGTATCACTGGTTAAAGAATACTATTCAGTTATCCCCGATACTGCTGTGAAAGTGACTGATCAGGAAATTGCCGATTATATCAGCAAGAATAAAAAAGACTTTGAGCAAAAAGAAAGCCGTGAATTCAGCTACGTTACTTTCAATGCTTCTCCGGCTGCAATTGACAGTGCCGAAGCGAAGAATAAACTGCTGGAACAGAAAGCCGCATTTGATACTGTTAAATCATTCCAGGAACTGATGATGATGGAAGGTGCAGATCCTGCGTTAAACTATGAAGGTTTCAAAAGCGGAAAGAGCTTTGTTTCTGCCTATAAAGATTCTATTTTAAAAACACCGGTAGGAACCGTGTTTGGACCATACCTTGAAGGGAATACTTACAAGCTGGCTAAAATTGAGGCAGCCCGTACGATGCCCGACACCGTCAACGTTCGTCATATTCTGGTGGCTACCAGCCAAACAGATCCGCAGAGCGGACAAACCTACCCGGTTCGCGATACTGCAACAGCCTACAAGCTGGCAGACAGTCTTCGTCAGGCCATTGCAAGAGGTGCGAATTTTGATTCCATCTGTGCCAAGTTTTCTGATGATCCCGGAAGCAAGGACAAGGGCGGTCTTTATGAAAATGTATATGCCGGCCGGATGGTAGGGTCTTTTAATGATTATATTTTCCTGAACCCCGTTGGCAGCAAGGGGATTGTAAAAACAGATTTTGGTTATCATTATATTGAAATACTTTCTCAGAAAGGAACGGGTACCGGTTATAAAATGTCTTTCCTCTCCAGAGAGATCGTTGTTAGCCCCGAAACCGATAATAATGCCAATAATCAGGCAAACCTTTTTGCAGGCGATAGCCGTGATATCAAATCATTTGATGCGAACTACGAAAAGACATTGAAGCCAAAAGGCATTATCAAGGGCATCGGCGCCGCAGGACCCAGGGATGGACAGATTACAGGCCTTGGTTATTCCAGAGAGTTTGTACGCAGCCTTTATGAGGCTAAAAAAGGCCAGGTGATGAAGCCGGTGAAAGTAGGCGATAACTATGTGGTGGCCGTTGTTACTGATGTGCTGAACGAAGGAACCATGTCTGTAGCAAAAGCAAGACCCACAGCCGAACCCGTTCTCCGCAATAAAAAGAAAGCAGCGTTGCTGAAACAAAAGGTTGGAAAAGTTACCACCCTGGAAGCAGCTGCAACAGCACTGGGAGGTAAACAAATTGAAACAGTTGACAGTATCCGGATCTCCGGCAACAATGCCAGTCTTGGATATGAACCCAGGGTTACGGGCGCCATTTTTAACCCGGCCAACAAGGGTAAAGTAG
>DAORJS010000221.1:0-4817 GCA_035439185.1 Chitinophagaceae bacterium | reverse complement strand
ATTCATTGTAACGGAAATATCAATTCTATCCGTACAATCAGGATGAAATCAACTTATCTCGATTTGCTTACCATTGAATACCGGGACCGGGCTACCGGCCGGACCTATCCGGCAAAGGCAACAACCAGCCAGGGCAAATACAAAAGAGGTGATCTCATCGGTATTGCCTATTTACCAGCGCAACCATCTAAATATGCGTTAACGGATACAAAGGGAGGATTTACTTTCATGCTGGTATTTTGCATTATCATTTTCCTGTTTGTGATTTTTGCCGTGTATAAGATTGATGAGACAGTAAATAGGTGACAGTATATGGTTCGTCGGAGAATATGTGATAAAATATGGTTCGTCGGAGACGAACCACATCAACTTGACATTTTTTTAACAGCTGTTTCCCTTTCTTTGAACATGCACCGTTCGATTATTCTCTCCTTTCCCTTCTTGTTGATCACAGCTGCTATCAATGCCCAGCAAAGCAGTCTTCTTTTCACAAAAGGAAAGAAAACTCAGCAAAGATTCTGGACCGGCTCTGAAATATCCTTTCAATCAACGGATCAATACTGGCACAAAGGAAAAATCAAAAAACTAACCGTTGATTCAATTTATATACAGCCTGTCACGGTCAAATACCACCTAATGGGATCTGATACTATTTCCTGGCCGGTGGAAGGTTATCATTTACGCGATATAGCCGCCCTGCCAAAAAGAGGTTATCTGATCAGTATGATCGATAATCAATTTCAGATCAACCGGGGTGCGGGACATGTTCATTTTTACTGGATCAAGAGCGGGGTATTATTCCGTGTGGGAGGAATTGCATATACTGGAGTAATGCTATTCAATAATCTGCTCGACAAACCCGTGAATAAGACGGCCATCAAAAAAGGATTACTGACCGGGGCCGGTATTTATCTGTTTGGTTTTCTGTTGAAGAAAACGTATAGCCCGGTTTATAAAATCGGAAAAAGGAACAAATTGAAGTTCGTCAACTATGCTGCTACCCCGGCGGGTAAAAGCGTTTCACCAAAGCCCATGTAATCATATCTTGAAATGAAATGCTTTTGTTTATCGAAAGCATAAAACAAATCTGCCAAGCCAAAAATTCCGGAGATATAATTCCAACAAAAAAGCCCGGAAAAACACCCGGGCTTAATAAAACCTTTCAATATAAGAGTAGCCTTATCAACTTTCCAACTATTCAACTTTCCAACTACTCAACTTTCCAACTACTCAACTAACAACCTACTTCACTTCCTCATAAGGCACATCCGTCACATTATCCCCACCGGCAGTTGCACCTTCCGGCTGATGTGCTTGTTCGGCACCTGGCTGTGCACCGGGTTGCTCCTGTGTAGCCTTGTACATATCCTCACTGGCGGCAGTCCAGGCAGCGTTAAGGGCAGCCATGGCGGTATCAATTCCGGCCATATCCTGTGCTTTATGGGCTTCTTTCAGTTTTTCAGCAGCCTGTTCGATAGCGCCTTTTTTATCAGCAGGGATCTTCTCACCATAATCTTTCAATTGCTTCTCGGTCTGGAACACAAGGCTGTCGGCCTGGTTCAGCTTATCTACTTTCTCACGTTCAGCTTTATCGGTGGCTTCATTGGCTTTTGCCTCTGCCTTCATGCGTTCTACTTCATCTTTGCTGAGACCAGAACCCGCTTCGATATGGATCTTCTGTTCTTTACCGGTGCCTTTGTCTTTTGCCGTTACATGCAGGATACCATTAGCATCAATATCAAAGATCACTTCGATCTGTGGTACACCACGGGGAGCCGGTGGAATATCAGAGAGATTAAAGCGGCCCAGGCTCTTGTTCTGATTAGCCATAGGGCGTTCGCCCTGGAGAACATGGATTTCCACTCCGGGCTGGTTATCGCTGGCGGTTGAGAATACTTCAGATTTCTTGGTTGGGATCGTGGTATTGCTGGGGATCAGGGTGGTCATTACTCCGCCCATGGTTTCGATACCCAATGAAAGCGGGGTTACATCCAGCAGCAATACATCTTTTACTTCTCCGGTCAATACCGCACCCTGGATGGCCGCACCAACGGCTACTACTTCATCGGGGTTCACCCCTTTATTGGGTTTCTTGCCAAAGAATTTTTCTACAATTTCCTGCACTTTAGGGATACGGGTGGAACCTCCCACGAGGATCACTTCATCAATTTCAGATGCATTCAAACCGGCATCTTTCAAGGCAGACTCACAGGGTTTGAGGCAACGGGCAAACAGATTATCGGCCAGTTGCTCAAATTTTGCGCGACTGAGTTTTTTCACCAGGTGTTTGGGGACTCCATCCACAGCGGTAATATAAGGAAGATTGATTTCTGTTTCAGAAGAAGAAGACAATTCAATCTTGGCTTTCTCAGCTGCTTCTTTCAAACGCTGCAGGGCCATAGGATCTTTGCGCAGGTCAATGGCTTCATCTTTTTTGAATTCATCGGCCAGCCAGTCCATCACCACTTTATCAAAATCATCACCACCGAGGTGGGTATCACCATTGGTACTCTTTACTTCAAATACGCCATCACCCAGTTCGAGTACAGATATATCGAATGTACCACCACCGAGGTCAAACACCGCAATCTTCTGGTCGTGTTTGGCCTTATCCAAACCATAGGCCAGAGCGGCTGCGGTTGGTTCATTCACGATCCGGCGGACGTTCAAACCCGCGATTTCTCCCGCTTCCTTGGTAGCCTGGCGCTGGGCATCATTGAAGTAGGCCGGAACGGTAATGACGGCTTCGTTTACTTCATGACCCAGGTAGTCCTCGGCCGTTTTTTTCATTTTCTGCAGTACCATCGCAGAAATTTCCTGCGGGGTATAAAGTCTGCCATCTATGTCAATTCGTACGGTATTATTGTCACCTTTTGCCACTTTATAGCTCCAGTGGCTGATTTCTTCAGTCACTTCATCAAAACGGCGGCCCATAAAACGCTTCACGGAAGCGATGGTATTTTGCGGGTTGGTAATGGCCTGGCGTTTGGCCGGGTCCCCTACTTTGCGCTCTCCGTTCTTCAAAAACGCTACAACTGAAGGGGTTGTACGGCGCCCCTCATCGTTGGCGATTACCACTGGTTCGTTGCCTTCCATTACGGACACACAGCTGTTAGTGGTTCCAAGGTCTATTCCAATGATCTTTCCCATAGTTAATGTATTTATGTACTGTTGATTATCAACGATTATGCCGTCTGTCAGGAATGTGCAATTTTGTCAGTTTTAAAGCCAGGTTCCACCGCAGATGGCACTATTTATTTAGCTTATTTCACAGTCTGTCAGTTTTCAGAAACCGGGAAATTGGGGACCTATTTGAGGTTCTGGATAATCTGGCTTTTGGTGGAATCTATCTTTTTAAACAAATTGGAAATGGTACTGTACATTTTATTCATCCGGTCCATCGCCATTTGAAGCCGGAGTGATTCCATTTCTCCCATTTCATTCATGGATTCCAGATCGTTTTTTAACTGATCTATACTGTTTTTTATATCGGTCTTTGTCATGGGTCTGGAATTATTCCCTGCAGATTCGACACGAAGAAGATCGGGGGTTTTTCTTTGCTGGATCAGTGCGGTCCGGTTTTGAAGGAAACGGAAACTGTCAACCATTGAACCGGTGATGGCTTGTTGTTTTTGCAGGCGGGCAAGCATCTCCCTTTGTTTTGCCTTTTGTTCATTGATTGCTTTTACACCGGCCATAATCGCTTTCAGATCTTCCTGGGCAGATTTTGCAGCCTGCATCATCAGCAACATGGCCAACGCTTCAATATCCATGTTATTCAGATTTCCCGGCAATGCATACATATTGGTCTTACTGAGAATGGTGGCAGGCCCCCACTGGAACTGGTTAGCATCATTAGCCGTAGCCTCAATCCATTTCAGGTGCCGGGTATTGATGGAGGAGATTGCGGATTTAAAAAAAGCTTCGGCTTCCGGTACCGGTTTTGGCTGTGCCATCGTGGTAAAAGAAAAAACAAGACAGCAAAAAAAGCTGATAACCTTTTTCATCAGATAAGTTTTAGGTTAAGACAACAGAATTTTCAACGCATCTTAAAGTTCAGCTTTTCTTCACAATAAGTGAAATCTGACTCCGGCCATACCTGAAAACAAGCAGTATCTTATATTTGATGATAATACGGTTTTATGGCAACCAGCATAGCAGACAAACTGAAAATCAAAGCGCATTCAACCCTGCTCACGCTGAATGCTCCGGCTGATTTCGAAAACGCATTAAAGCCTTTACCGGAAGGAGTAAAATTTACGGTGAAGGGTAAGGATTTTGATCAGGCTCATTGGTTTGTCATCAACAAGGCGCAATTGGAAAAGCAATTCAGTAAGCTGATGAAAATATTAAGCCCCGGAGTAACGGTTTGGATATATTACCCAAAGGGCAGTTCGAAAATCCAGACAGATTTAACCAGGGATAAAGGATGGGATTGCCTGATGGCTGAAAAAGACAAACTGGCCTGGCTCAATCTGATTTCTTTCAATGAAACCTGGACGGCCTTTGGGTTTCGTGTAAAAACGGAGATTGATAAAAAGAAAGAAGCAAAACCAAATGAGGAAAGAGAAATTTTCAAATGGGCGAACTCCGCCACTAAATCAATCATCTTACCACCTGGTCTCGAAACCGCCTTTAAAAAACATAAAAAAGAAGCGGCCTATTTTCATTCACTGGCTTTCAGTCATAAAAGGGAATATGTGGAATGGATTGTGACGGCTAAAAAAGAAGAAACCAGGGCCAAAAGAATTGAAGGAACGATTGAGCGGTTGGCGATTCAGTGGAAGAACCCGAGGAATCAGTAGGCAGTTGGCAGT
>DAORJS010000220.1:0-4820 GCA_035439185.1 Chitinophagaceae bacterium | reverse complement strand
ATCAGTTTTTTATAGAGATTATAATACCGGAGGGATAGGACAAAATAAGTTAGCATGGATAAAAATCCCGTTACCTGGTACCAGGTATCAAAATCAGGATCCGTGCCACTGGCCAGAAAGAAATATTTTTTAAGTACCAGTTTATCTGTGACGACCATCACGATACTAAAAAGCAGGTATAGCAGGCCCGGTATCAGGTGCCAGCATTCCTTCTTTCCAAAGCGGAATGAAGGATTGAGCAGGCTTTGTACGTAAAAGAAAATGACGGGTCCGATGAAATAGAGTTGCTGAAAGGGAACATAGAACAGGATATCCCGGTAGGGCTGGTTATCATACCAGCCGCCGAAGCCCAGCATCCAGGGACTGATATACAATACACATAATAGCAGAAACAAACCGAGCCATTGATCGGCACGGGTCTCATTGACCCTTCCTTTACGGTATAAAAGAAAGGCATAGACAAGCCCATGGATAAAGAAAACAAGGAGCAGAGAGCTTTGTAAACCGAAGTCGAATAACATAGATGGAAGATAATACTTGCGGGGCAAACAAGTGAGAGGCTATTTTGTTTGAGGGATAAAATAATTTTACCGCAGAGAAAAGGAGAGCGCAAAGTTTTCGCAGAGAGATTTATCGTTTAGTCAGATGCTTTCTACATTGAATTTGGCAGCTGGAAAAGAAATATCTCAGCGAAATCTCTGTTTCCTCTTTTCTCTGCGGTTAAAAATAAAAAAGGCCGGGTAGAAACCCGGCCCGATTAATCTATGATTCCCTTAAGTTATTCTTTGTCTTTCTTCAGGCTCATGCTCCTGTTGATGGTAAAACCAAAGGACACATTACTGAAGTTGAATTTTTTATAGCTGTCATCCGGCCGCATGGGGTTACGGGCCAGCTGGTCAACCAGGGATGACTGTACGGTATTGCCAATAAAGAACTGGAAGAGGTGACCACCGGTATTGAGCTCCAGACCCAATGAAATAAGATCGGGGTTATAGCTCACAATAGCACCACTCTTGGTAATCAGGTTCTCGTGCATATTCAGCTGGCGGCTGTATTCAAAAGTCAGGTTCTTGTTTGAAGTCATTTTTAGTTTGCCGGCCAGTCCGAGGGAATACACCAAATTACTATTATTGATTCCGTAAGGCACTGTATTAAAATGTACTACAGTCGGCATTATCTGCATGGAAAATTTATCAGAGAATTTGCGGGCAATCAGCAGTTGGTGTACAAAAGACCACTTATTCCATGACAGGGTGATATCGGGGTCTTTGGTGGTATTTACATGTGCCAGAGAGTACCAGCCCAGAGAAATGGGCATTCCTCCCTTTCCGGTTTCCTGGCGAAGGATCCTGAATTTAGCCCAGCCCTCGTAGCGGGATCTTCCTGCTGCTGCCAGTCCGAGGTTGAGATAGTTAGCAGGAGAATAATCGAATGACAGATAGGTTTGCGCTACACCTGAGTTAATACCGAACAGTTGTCCGAGATTCTGGGAGCCTCCATCTTTTACCCAAAGGCTGCTGAAGTGGTGGGAGACCATGAACTGCAGGGTGCTCTTACTGACAATTTCCACACTTTGCTGATTAACGATTTTGGTGGCATTGAAAGTAACTTTCACTTTCTTTTTAGCGGGGGCCGCTTTTTCTTCCGGAGCATCCTGTGCCATTGAGGAAAAAAGCAATCCCAGGAACACAACCGGAAGCAGCAATATCTTTTTCATAATACCTTTTTTAAATGTTAGTGTTTAGTTTGTACAGGTTATAGTAGCCATTATTGTGGCTGTCCCTGTGCAATCCACTCTTTCAGTTTATTAATCGTACAGGTTGTCAGGCTCAGTGGTCCGCCCGGGTGTCCAAGGCTTCCACCGCTATTCAGAATAGTATTGAGTTTATCTTTTACGGCAACCATTTTGGCATAATCCAGTCCTACTGCAATACCTCCATGACAGGTGGCACCTTTACAGCTGGTATTATAGATAGGAACTACATCGCGGGTATAGCTCATCGCGCCGGTTACGGTACAACCAGAACCATCATCAAAAGGCTCACCTTGTGCAATCCATCTTTTAATGATATTTTTTTCACTGGGGTTGAAATCAATTTGTCCGCCACCAGGGTGTGTGCCACCATTTACCCATGCTTCCAGTTGTGAACGCCTGGCCAGGATGGCATCATAAAAAATGGTATTGGTACGCTGGTCAGAGAACAACACCGCACGAACGGTTACACTGGTGTTGTGGCAACCGCAGGGACCTGCTGTTACAATAGGTACCACTTCATTCCGGAATGACACGCGGGGCAGCTCGAGAATATCTTCTTTATTTTTATAGCAGGATGACAGCAAATAAACCATCATGGAAGTAACCACAGCTGCCAGTATTATTTTATTTTTCATATCTGAAATTTTAAAGTAATTAATGAATGGATTTATGGCAGGATGATATTTCCGGTTTTGCGGTATTTGAAGATACCTGCGCCTGTCGGACCATATTTCCATACAGAAGGAATATTGGGATCAGCAAAGTACCAGGCTTTGATGATTGCAATCTCTGATGGTTTCAGACCGCCGTCATCATACGCCATACCACCCTGTTGACTGCTGCTGAAAACTCCGGTATAAGGATTGGCTACCAAAATGGTGGAATCCACGCGGGAGATCATGGCACTGGCCGTATTGAGCGGGTTACCACTTACATAATACTGTACCAGTGTACTTGGGTTGGTGTATAATACACTGTTACTGCTGCGTTGTCCTTTGGGATAATAAATGTCAAGCAGGATATCATCATAGGTTTGCAGCGGGCCACGGGTACTGGAAGCAGACCTTGGTGAAGAGAATTTTTTCCAGGGCCTGAAGCTCGCATTGGCAATGGTATCACTGTAAAATTTCCTTACACTGTCTTTATAGGCAGACCAGGTTGTGTTCCGCAATGTATTATTTGTAATCAGGCAATACAAAGTAGTTGAACCGCTCACTGGATTAACATAAGCATATGTAGTTGTATCTGCAGTGGTCAATGTACCGAGCAAACCTGCACGGGCCCATCCGCCAGTAGCAGTTGCCTGATTATGACAATTGGCAGAACCACAACCATCATTGATGATGCGGATAGCTGCTGGTCTGTAATCGGCCAGATCTGGTTTTTCTTTGGCTCCGTTACGGATCCAGTTATACAGTATCGCTTTATCGGTAGTACCCAATTCATGATTAGAGTTTACCGGTGGCATGGCTTTGTCAAAATCATTGGTAGTCACAAATTCCCAGAGTTTACTGCCTTCGGGATTGCCGGCTACCACATACTTCATGTTATGAAGACCTTGACTCCAATCTTAAAAAACGGTTCGAATCAGTGATGGAGCCGGACAAACAAAAAGACTAATCGGATAACTGATCATCTTCAAAGCATTCATTATGGAACTCAATTCATACCAGCAAAAAGCTTTTCAACATCAGCGCCCGTTCTTAGAGAAATATGGAAAGCTGAACTGGCTACTTACTTTTTTCTTCCTTCTCTGGATTGCCGGAGGTGCTTATGCATTATACCTGCAGATCGCAAAAGGTCATGGCGTAACGGGCATGCGCGATAATGTGGTATGGGGGCTTTTCATCGTCAATTTTATTTTCTTTATCGGATTGAGTTATGCCGGTGCCATCATTGCCGGTGTACTGCACCTGTTCAAAGTTCCCTGGGGCAAACCCTTTATCCGCCTGGCGCAAATGATGACCATTATTTCTGTGATCGTTGGACCCATCTTTATCTTACTCTGTGTAGGCCGGTTCGACCGGTTACATCACTTGTTTATTTATCCGCGTATCCAATCACCGATGACCTGGGATGTGATGGCCGTGGTTACTTTCTTTGCAGGTGCTGTATTGTTTTTATACCTGGCATTGATCAAGGACCTGGCCGTTTACAGAGATGCAGGTTTGAAAGGTCCCAAATGGAGACAAAAACTCTACAAGTTTTTTGCCATTGGTTACCGCGGCGGTGCCAGCCAGAAAAGACACCTGATCATTTCTCAGAACCTGCTCGCCATTATCATGATTCCATTGTCCATTATTGTGGCTTCGATCCTTTCCTGGATTTTTGGAATGACCCTGCGTCCGGGTTGGCATAGTACCATTTTTGGTCCTTACTTCGTACTCGGTGCCCTCTATTCAGGTACGGGTGTACTGATTGTAGCCATGTGGTATTACCGCAGATCGCATAAACTGGATCAATATATTACTGATCAGATTTTCCGTTATATGGGATATGCCATGATGGTACTGGCCGCCGGCTATGGTTATTTTACCTTCTCTGAATATTTTACCGGATGGTTTGGTTCTGAAAAATGGGAAAGCGAACTGATCCATAAATTATTTAGTCCGGGTGAATACGGCTGGTGGACTCTTTTTGCTAACCTGGCGGGTATCGTATTCCCGATCCTGATAGTGGCGATTCCTGCTACCCGTAAAACAAACTGGATTACAGCAGCAGCTTTGATCATGGTGATTGCGATGTGGGTGAAACGTTACCTGATCATTGTACCCACCTTAGAAACCACCCTGCTTCCTATGCAGGATACCCGCACTGAATATGTGAAGTATTCCGCCACCTGGCCGGAATGGTTACTGACCGGTGCCGGTCTGGCTTCTTTCTTCCTGTTCTTCCTGCTGATGTCAAAATTTGTCACCATTGTGCCGGTATCCGGACTGGAAGAAACAGACCATACCCATAAACATGTGAAAACACCTGAACTGAGCAACACTGCTAAAGAAGATATTCAACCCGCATAAAAAAGTATTATGAGAACGCTATCTGAATCAAAATACCAATCAAG
>DAORJS010000219.1:3235-4829 GCA_035439185.1 Chitinophagaceae bacterium | reverse complement strand
GCAGTAGGCAGTCGGCAGTCGAGAGTAATGAGTCTCGACAACTGAAACGATGGGTGATGTTTCAGTCCAGGCAGCCGACCGTTCCATATCAACTTACCAACTATTCAACCTGTCAACTACTCAACTACTCAACCATTCAATCCTCAACTCATAACTCATAATTCATAACTCTCAACTCCCCATCACTTTTCACTAAAATAAAAAAGCCCCACTTTTAAAGCAGGGCTTTTTGAATAGTGTCACCAAACTTACTTCAGCGTCTTCAGTATATCTTCATTCTGCTTAACAAATTCAGGGTACTTGGTTTCCTTGGCTATACGGATCGCATTATTAGCGGCGGCGATTGCCTCCTCTTTCTTACCGAGTTTTACCAGGATTCTTGTCTTGAGCGTATGCACCCAGGGTTGAGCATTAGGAGTTGCTTCAACCGCTTTGTTCACCCAGCTAAGGGCCTGGCTCATATCCTTGCCATTATCAAAATAATAAGAAGCGGCAGCATAATAAGGTTTATTATCCTTATTCATGATATTATCAATCGACTTCATCACTTTGCTGTCGACATCTGTTGTGATTTCAAAAGCCACCCAGGTTTTATCCCAGAGAATGCTGAGTACACAGCTGTTGCTTTTCATAAAGTCAAAGCTGATTGTAAAAGTCTCCATGATCACCGGCATGGTTTGAGGGGCTACAGTAACCCTTACGATATCCTGATCTTGTTTGTATGCATCCGGACTGGTTACATCAGTTTGTTTGCTGATGATGATGGTCCATTCTTTTTCACCGGGGATGGTCAATAAACCGTATTTACCTGCAGGGATCTTTGTGCCATTGATGGTTACTTCATCTCCGAAACTTATTGTAGTGGCTGCATTCGCACCCGTACGCCACACTTGTCCGAAAGGCACGAGGTCGCCAAATATTTTTCTACCCTTCATGCTGGGACGGGAGTAGGATAGTTCAATTGCAGAAAGGCCGAAATTTTGTTTAATGGTTTGTGTTGGACTTGGTGCCGGTGTGGTTAACTGTTGGGCACTCATGTTAAGTAAGGTAAAAACAGCAATGGCTGTTGTCAGTAATTGTTTCATACAAGCTTTGTTTAGAGGAGGCAAAGGTAGGGGATTGGGGCGAGAGGCGAGTGGGTAGTGGCTAGTGGGAAGTCGAGAGTCGAGAGTCTCGAGTCGGGAGTGGGGGTCGCTCTTAATAGGAGTCTAGTCCATTCTTTCAGAATAACTTTCTTCCGTTCTTTCCGACTTTCGGTCTTCCGGACTTCCTCCTAAAAATTAATCGTCACCTTAGTCCGTCCTTTTTTAGCCGCATTACGTTTCCATTTTGGGCCTTCTTTGACGAGGCGGATGGCTTCTTTGTCACAGGAATTGCAAAGCGATTTTTCAACGCGGATATTTACGGGTTCGCCATTCTTATCAACCTCAAAGGATAATTCCACACTCTTCGATTCTGTATTTTTTTGCTGACGGAATTCTTCCGGCAGGTTGAGATTATTGGCCAGATAGGAATCATAATTTACCCATCCATCCACCGGCTCAGGTTCAATGAGGGTGCGGTTATTATCTTTGGAACGGGCTGCTGCATTGGG
>DAORJS010000219.1:0-3135 GCA_035439185.1 Chitinophagaceae bacterium | reverse complement strand
ACCCGGCCCCGGAATGTATTCATGGCCTGGGCATTATAATAATCTTTGGTTGGCTGCTGACTGGCTGTAACCTGTTTGAGGTTCTTACGTTCATCATCGGTCTGCCGGTTTTGCTTTTTCTTAAATGCATCAATATCTTCTTCCTGTTTTTTAGCCGCTACTGATCTGGTCTTGGATTCTTCCCTGGCGACTTCTTTATCGTATAATTTGCCAGGTGATTCTTCCGTAGTTTTATTAACCGGAGCCGGCTTAGGTGTGATTACCACAGCACCGGAACCAGGTGCATTACTGATTTCGCCACTAATAATAGCAGGTTTACCGGGTGAAACTGCATCGTCCTTTCGAACGGATGGAGCGGGGTTTGTACCTGGCTGTTTATCGGGAATTGTTTGGTTGCCTTTTTCGTCAGTCAATGGTTTGTTATCTGTTGCCTGTGTTTGCTTCTCCACAGCAACCATTCCATTATCAGTTGTTGCTTTGCTTTTATTCGATGGGATGCCATTACTGTCAATGATAGCCTTTGTATCTTCAGTGGCTTTGCCGGTTGAAGGTTTAAGCTGCGCAACTTCCTGATCTTTTTTATTGAAAGCAAACTGGTACACCAGTAATCCGGCACCGGCCAGCAGGATGATCATGGCGGCCACCCGGAGCAGGGGATTGAAATTTTTACCGGCTCCATTCATCGAAACAACTTTGGCTCCGGAAGTTCTGCTTGCTAACCGGTTTTTGAGATCGGTTAAATCATTTTGTAAATCCGTTCCGGCCATCGCATATCCTTCCAGCGCATCTGCCAGGAAGGGATCTTCCAGGGCTGCTTTTTCAAGGTCATGCCTCTCCTTGGGGGAAAGCAGGCCTTTGTGATATCTTTCGATATCTGTTGCGGTGAATTGTTTTATGTGATGCTCGTTTGCCATAAGGCTTTACAAAATTCCATTTTTTTCAGCAAATGCTGATTTACTTTAATCAGGCTACCGGATCCTGAGGGCGGTCTCGTTTTTCTCCATACAATTCTTCAGGTTCCTCCGGCCATTCTGAATCAGGCTCCTGACCTGGTTCCAGTCCTGCCCGGTCATTTCCGTGATCTCATTGTAACATTTCCCTTCCAGGTAAAAGAGCCGGATCGCTTCCTGCTGTTTGTCGGTCAGGGTTCCGAGGCAAAATTCCATTTTTTTGAAATGTTCCTCTTTTTCCAGTACACCATTCAGATGCACATTTTCCTCCGATTGCATAAGCTCCGTATTGAACTCCACGGTTTTCATATTCCGGGGGGTCCGCAACTGCATCAGGCAGTGGTTCTTGGACACCTGGTGTAACCAGCCTTTGAAATTATCCACTTCATGCTTTTTCAATTTTGATACCAATTCTTCAAAAATCTGCATGACGGCATCTTTGGAGGCTTCCGGTTCTTTATAATACTTCAGGCATACTCCATAGACCAGTTCCATATACCGCTGGTAGAGTTCACCAAGTACGGACATGTCGCCTGATTCTTTATAAAGAGCCACCAGCTCTTTATCGGTCAGTGTGTTGTGTGGTATGTTTCGGAGAAATGCCAACGGCTAAAATTAACAAATAATTTCTAAGGGGCCGCTTATGCAAATGCTAAAATACCGGCATCAGGGTAGGTAGTTCAATTAAATATTCCATTAAAACTTTATTTATGAAGAGAATTATTCTGATGGTCATGCCCCTGTTGCTGATCATGCTGGCGTTCCGCCCCGTGAAAATTCATACTGTTACCGGTAGCGTTACCGATGAAAAAGGACAGGCTGTACCCTTTGCCACTGTAAAAGTAAAGGGTACCACTACTGGTGCAGCCGCCGATTCAAGAGGCATTTACCAGGTTTCAGCCCCCAGCGGGAATGCGATACTTCAATTCAGTGCCCTGGGTTATGAAAACCTGGAAGTAAGTATCAACGGACGCAACAGCATCCATGTAATCCTGAAAACCGCAAATCTGAAAACAGAGGATGTCATCGTTAACCGGGCTCCTGGGTTGAAAGTAAAAGAGAACAGAAAATACGGAGCACCGGCCCCGCTGACATCAGGATATATTTCAAGAGATGAAACCTATTATCGTCCGGATAAAGACGGTGAATACATCGACTATAACCGCGAAGGATATGATAAAATCACGGAGAACCGTTTTCTGAAAGCCACGGATAATCCCCTTTCCACTTTTTCTATCGATGTGGATGCAGCAGCGTACAGTAATATCCGACGTTTTATTAATAATAGTCAGTTACCTCCTGCAGGTGCCGTCAGGATTGAAGAGATGGTCAACTACTTCAAATATGAATATCCACAACCCACAAACGGAGATCCGTTTTCCATTAATACAGAGATCTCTGATGCCCCCTGGAACAAAGACCATAAACTGGTGCTGATCGGTTTACAAGGCAAAAAAATCCCTACTGAAAATTTGCCCGCATCCAACCTGGTTTTTTTAATTGATGTATCCGGTTCCATGCAAACAGCTGAAAGATTACCACTGGTAAAATCATCTTTGAAAATGCTGGTGGACCAATTACGTCAGGAAGATAAAATCTCTATTGTGGTATATGCTGGTGCGGCCGGTCTGGCATTACCCCCAACCAGTGGTGCGGATAAAACAAAAATCAAGGATGCAATTGATCAATTGGAAGCCGGCGGATCCACGGCCGGTGGTGCCGGTATCAAACTGGCTTACCGGGTAGCCGCAGAAAATTTTGTGAAGAAAGGGAATAACCGGGTAATCCTTTGCACCGATGGGGATTTCAATGTGGGAGAAAGTAGTGATGATGCGATGGAAAGACTGATTGAGCAGGAAAGAAAAAGTGGTGTTTTCCTGACAGTGCTGGGTTACGGTATGGGTAATTACCAGGATGCAAAAATGCAGAAGCTGGCCGATAAAGGAAATGGTAACCACGCTTATATTGATGGTATTGCCGAAGCCAAAAAAGTGCTCGTAAATGAATTTGGCGGTACCCTCTTCACCATTGCCAAAGATGTAAAACTGCAGGTGGAATTCAATCCTGCTAAAGTTCAGGGCTATCGCCTGATTGGTTATGAGAATCGCATGCTGGCCAAAGAAGATTTTAATGATGATAAAAAAGATGCCGGTGAACTAGGCAGCGGACATACCGTGACCGCTCT
>DAORJS010000218.1:0-4838 GCA_035439185.1 Chitinophagaceae bacterium | reverse complement strand
ACTTCATCATCACCTGGTTGTTCTTCCATTTTGGAATAATCCAGACTTCTTCCATCAATTCGTGGCGGTGTTCCTGTTTTGAGACGATCACTTTCAAAGCCTAGCCAGACCAGCTGTTCCGTAATACCAGTGGCCGCTTTCTCTGCCATTCTTCCTCCTCCAAAATTCTTTTCACCAATATGAACGATCCCATTCAGGAAGGTTCCATTGGTCAGCACCACGGCCTTGGCTCTGATTTCATGTCCAAGTCCGGTGATTACTCCTGTACAACGCCCCTCTTTAATCAATAAACCATTGACCATGTCCTGGTAAAAATCCAGCCGTTCTGTATTCTCCAGCATTTCCCTCCACTTCAGGTGAAAAAGCATCCGGTCGTTTTGGGCCCTCGGACTCCACATGGCCGGGCCCTTGCTCCGGTTCAGCATCCTGAACTGGATCGTAGATAAATCGGTTACAATTCCCGAATATCCCCCCAGGGCATCAATCTCCCTTACAATTTGTCCTTTGGCAATACCACCCATGGCAGGATTACAGCTCATTTGGGCAATGGTCTGCATATTCATGGTGATCAACAGGGTTCGGGAACCCATATTGGCGGCTGCAGCTGCGGCTTCACATCCGGCATGACCGGCACCTACTACTATGACGTCGTATTCGGGAAACATGGGCGGCAAAGGTACATCTCGGAAATCTTAGAAGAGAAAAACAAACACAGTATAAGTCGATTTCACGTGAAAATGTTTCAGGGTGAAACAGTTTCACGTGAAATCGGGGTTTCTAAAATATTGAGAAAGATAGAAATCCTCCAGTTCTCTCATTTTTTGTTTGAAAGCAGGTTTATTATCCAAATACCCGCATAAATGCAGCACTCCATGGAAAATCACCCGATGAAGTTCCTTTTTGAAGGAAACTCCCAACTGATGGGCATTCTCCCTTACCCGGTCCACACTGATATAAATTTCACCCTGGATAGGTTCATCAGGTCCCGAGTATCCGAAAGTGATGATATCGGTATAATAATCATGCTGCAGAAAGTCCTGGTTGATCTTGAGCAGTTCCTTGTCAGAGCAAAACACATAATTTAGCCCGCTCAGTTTTTTCCCTTCCTTGCGGATCAGCTTTTGGATAAAGCTTTTGAGGGGACCCCGGTTGGTCAGGCTGGTCTGACTGGGGAAGAAGAAGCGGATGCCAGGAGTAGATCTCATTATTTCAAAATTCGCAAATAAATGTAAATCAGCAAGGTTAGCTTTGTACCAATTCAATCAAATGATCATCCGATTATCAGAATTAAAGCCAGGACAGGAAGGAATCATCCGTGAATTCAATAATAATGAAATCTTCCTGAAACTGATGGAAATGGGTTGTGTGCCGGGTGAAAGGATACTGATGGAGCAGATCGCCCCCATGGGTGATCCGGTTTCTGTAAGTGTCTCAGGTTATCATTTAAGTCTCCGGCTAAATGAGGCAGAATACATACTTGTTGAGATAAATAATTGATTATCAATATTTTAGATGAAAATTGGCTTATACTTCGGCTCCTTTAACCCCGTTCATATCGGCCACCTGATCATTGCCAGTCATGTATTGAACGAGTCAGATCTTGAAAAAATCTGGTTTGTGGTTTCACCTCAGAATCCTTTTAAAGAAGAATCTGGATTATTAAACGAGTTTCATCGCCTGCACCTGGTGCGGGTGGCGATTGAAGATGATAATCGGATGCGGGCCTCCGATATTGAATTTGCCTTACCCAAACCTTCTTATACAGTAAATACATTAGCCTATCTCCGGGAAAAGCATCCTGAACACGAATTTTCCATCATCATGGGCAGTGATAGTTTTCAGAATCTTCCCCAATGGAAAAATGCATCCGTGATTATCCGAGATCATACCATCTATGTATATCGTCGTCCGGGTTTTGAACCGGTTAATAATATCGGTGCAAAAATGATATTGCTGGATGCACCCTTATTACAAATTTCTGCAACAGCGATCCGCAATAATATCCGGGAAGGAAAATCTATCCGCTACCTGGTTTCAGAAAAAGTACTGGAAGAAATAGAGAAAGGGGCTTACTATAAAAAATAGTATCAGAAAAAATAGCCCAGCAGCAAACATCCTAATACGATAAAGGGTGGAGGCAGCCGCGAGAATTGCAGTAAGACAAAAGTGCCGGCAAACACACCAATATTGACAAAGCTGATGGTCTTCATATCACTGAATGAAATATCCTTCATGATATAAAAGGTGGAGGCGATCATAATCCCCACAACTGCTGCATTAATTCCTTCGATGGAACGATAAATCGCCGCATATTTTTTCAGATTATGCCAGATCGGATAAAAAAATAAAACCAGCAGAGCGCTTGGCAGAAAAATAGCAATCATTCCGATCAGACATCCCAATGCCTGCATCTCTTTGCCCATATCCTTTAATGCCATTCCTCCGGTGAATGCAGCAATGGAAAAAACCGGACCCGGCATGGCTCTTACAATTCCCATTCCGGTGTACATCTCATTTTCCTCAATCTGAATGGCATTGGGGTTTCTTTCCTTGATCTTATCTTCTTCGGGCCTTACACTCCATTGTTCATACATCATCGGAATCAAAACCTGTCCGCCCCCGAATACAAGACTCCCCATGCGATAAGTATTTTCAAAAAGATTGACGGGTTTGCGCACGGGCTCCGGCCAGTTATCCTTCCGGGCAATTTCACTGAATATACCGGCAGTAATAAAGATGATACCGAAGAGCCAGAAATTCCACCACTTGATCTTTCTGGGTTTTTGTTCCAGCTGCGGAATTCTTTTCCGGCTGAAATTAGTCGCGATACCCGATACCAGGATCAGGGAAGGAATGACCCAGGGCTGGCCGAATAAAAAATAAGTAATCAATGTTCCTGCTATCAGGATAATCCAGGTGATCAGGTTTTTGATCGCACCCGGAAAAGCGGCGACAGCTGCATAGGCCAAAAACCCAGCAGCCATTGGCGGAAGAAATTTAAAGATATCAGTCCCGAGTTGCCGGTTATCGATATAACGTAATATAAAAGACAGTCCACCCATTAAAATACTGGCAGGAAGAATCCATACAATCAGCGTGAGTACCGCCAATGGTACCCCGCCTCTTTTATAACCGATTAATGTAATGGTTTGGGTAGATGATGCCCCGGGGAGTAACTGACAAAACGCATTGTACTCCATCAGTTCTTCTTTTGTGATATAGGGATGCTGATGAACAAAATTCTTCATCATCATCCCGATATGCGCCTGCGGTCCGCCGAAAGCCGACACACTGTGCAGGAGCACAGTCTTCAGAAATGGAACATGGCGGAGCAACATGTTGTTGGAAAGGCTTGGTTTTGGAAGCGAAATATAAACAAATTCGCGGTAGTGGGCTTTTACCCCGGTCATACGGGGCTTGTTAAACCTCATACCGGGCTTAGAGTACGTCATGCCGGGCTTGACCTCCAAAGGAGTCCTATGGACCGGCATCTTTCAGAGTAATTATTTTGTGCTTTTCCTCCGAAAGACCCCCAACAGTAAATGTTGGGGGGTGACAAACAGGAAACCGGAAGTGAGCCTCCAATTGTTTTGAGTCTTGCAAAGGGCTTAAAGCATGTCATGCCGGGCACCGACCAGGCATCTTTTAGACAACAACACGGATATTCCTTAAAAAATATCCCCTAACTCTCATTTACCTTAAATTCATACAAAATTCACCCATGATGAAATATGGCTTACTAAGCATTGCATTGTTTAGCGTTACGATGCTATCAGCCCAAAGCGAATCAGAAAAACTAAAGGCAAAAGCATTTGCAGCAGCAGATAAAACAACGGCCAAATGCATTGAATGGCGACATGATTTTCACCAGAACCCGGAACTGGGTAACCGGGAATTCAGGACCTCAAAAATCATTGCCGAACACCTGAAAAAACTAGGTATTGAAACCAAAGAAAATGTGGCCAAAACCGGAGTGGTGGGTATTTTGAGAGGGGCCAAGCCCGGTCCCTGTATCGCCCTCCGGGCAGATATTGATGCTTTACCGGTTATTGAAAGAGTGAATCTTCCCTGGGCATCCAAACAAAAGACTACCTATAACGGACAGGAAGTGGGTGTGATGCATGCCTGCGGACATGATACCCATACAGCGATGCTGATGGCCGTAGCCGAAGTATTATCCGGTATGAAAAACGAATTGAAGGGAACAGTGAAATTTATTTTTCAACCGGCAGAGGAAGGTCCGCCCGAAGGTGAAGAAGGCGGTGCGGCCCTGATGGTGAAAGAAGGAGTGATGGACAACCCCAAGGTAGATGCAGTATTCGGATTGCATATTGAATCAGATATTGAAGCCGGCACGATTGAATACAAACCCGGCGCCTTTATGGCTTCTTCGGATTGGTTTCATATTGTGGTGAAGGGAAAGGGTAGTCATGGTTCCCAACCCTGGAAGGGTGTTGATCCGATACAGGTATCTGCACAGATCATTGAAGGACTGCAATCGGTAGTGAGCCGTCAGATGGAATTGACCAAGGCACCTGTGGTGATCACCGTGGGAAAAATTCATAGCGGAGTACGCAACAATATTATTCCGGAGGAATGTGTAATGGATGGTACCATCCGTACACTCGACAGTAAGATGCAGACGGAAGTGCATCAGCGGATCAAATGGACGGCAGAAAAAATTGCAGAAGCTTCCGGTGCCGTGGCCGAAGTGAGTTTTGATACCAAGACCCTGGTCACTTATAATACCCCCGAATTAGTAAAGAAAATGCTGCCTTCTCTGGAAGCGGCTACAGGTATGGGCAAGATCAAAGAAAGGGAATGGGTAACGGGTGCCG
>DAORJS010000217.1:0-4841 GCA_035439185.1 Chitinophagaceae bacterium | reverse complement strand
TTTATAATTCTTCCCACACCGTTTTGGCAAAATTTTCCAGTGAGGGATCCCTGGCACCCATCAGTAAAAGGGCAGTGCCCTTACTAAGATGGGGCCTGACTGTTTTAAGAAATGTATTCCTCTCTTCACAGTAATAGGCTTTTTTACCCAATGCTTTCAGGTCATTGATCAGGTCATTGGCAGAAATATCTTTCACGGCGGTGCCCCCAGCATAAAAAATTTCACTCATCCATATCTCATCATCAGGTCTTAATACCGCCGCGATTTCTTTTACAAAATCATCCCGTAAGAACTTAGTGGGCTTATATCCATGAGGCTGAAACCAGGCAATAATTTTGGGGGCAACCGGCTGACAGGCCTGTATAGCCGCTGCACATTTCACCGGATTATGGGCATAGTCATCAATAAACCAGATGCCATTCTTCTGACCATAAACCTGGTGCCGGCGATAGATCCCTTCGTATTTAGCCAGTGCAGCCGCACAATCTTTCATGGACACTCCGATCGTACCTGCTACCGCAGTTGCGGCCAGGGCGTTTTCCATATTATGTTTGCCCAGTACCTGTAACTGAAAATCCTGTTCATTCACGCTGAACCGGATACTGAATCCTTCCTGTCTGAAGTTCCGGGCCTGGTAACCGGCTGCAATACTTTCGTCGGAAGAAAAATCCCTTGCGATATCAGCTGAAAAACCGGCCGCTAATGGATGGGAACGGTTGACTGAAAAAAAACGGCTGTTGTTTTTAAACACCCCGAAAATCCGCAGCAGTTCATCCACTTCCTGATGATCCTTATCAATATTGAGTAATAATCCTATTTCAGGTTTGTATTGAACGATTGATCCATCGCTTTCATCTGCTTCAATCACCAGCCAGTCCCCTTGACCCACTTTGGCATTCCCGATCTTTCCTTCCTTCATGATACTGATCAGTCCGGCCCCGCTGATAATACTGGGCGATAATCCCGCCCCCTCCAGTATATCGAAGAGCATGGCACTAGTGGTACTCTTGCCGCTGGTGCCTCCAACTGCGATGGTTTTTTTACTGGCGGCTATCAGCGATAATAACTCCGACCGCCGCATGATCGGAATACCCAGGGCCTTTGCCTTTTGAATTTCCTCCACGGTATCTTCAATAGCAGTTGATGCCACCACGAGATCGGTTTCCGGATTGATCCCGCTTCCGTCCTGCACAAAGCAACGGATACCGGCAGCTTCCAGTTTCTCCTGTATCTCATTGTACTGGCCCGGGGCAAAAAAGCGGTCACTGCCTGATACATTTTTCCCGGTTCCCTGTAGGTACTGGGCCAGGGCACTCATGCCACTACCAGCCACTCCAATAAAAAAGGGATGTTGAAAACCAGCTAAAGAGGAGATCGAACTCATATTGCAAATAAAAGACAAAAAAATGGGTAAGCTTTAGCCCCCCGTGGGCAATTTCTGCCCCCACTTCTCTTTTCCATAAAAATGCGCTTACTTTAAACCTTTTAATCATGCGATAGTCAAAGCCATTTCAAACCCACCATTGATGCTAGCCAAACGCCACCAATTGTTATTTGCCGCCGGCATTGTCGGTATTGCCTTGCTTGTTGCCTGTAATAAGGAAAATAGTACCGTTACCCCCACTCCTGCACCCACACCCACACCTGCTCCGATTGATGCAGTTGCAGCCGTGCTGAACCTGCCGGGTACCCCATTTAATTATTCTAATATTACCCACCCGGGCTATCTGGCCAGTCCGAATATAATTGGACAAATCAATACCCCGGGGACCAACCCGGTTACGGATAACGGAGCCACGCTTGGACGGGTTCTTTTTTATGATAAAAATCTTTCCCTGAACAATACGATTTCCTGTGCATCCTGTCATAAGCAGGCCAGTGGGTTTTCAGACCCGGTGGTGAAAAGTACAGGCTTTAATGGCGGATTAACCGGAAGAAATTCCATGTCCATCATTGATGCGGTTTATTATCCCAATGGCCGTTTCTTCTGGGATCAGCGCGCCGCTACCCTGGAAGATCAGACACTGATGCCCATTCAGGACCTGGTGGAAATGGGGATGACCCTACCCGCTCTCGAAACAAAACTGAAGGCATTGGCCTATTATCCGGTTTTGTTTCAAAGGGCTTTTGGAGACAGTACCATTACCAGCAACCGTATTTCACTGGCGCTTTCCCAATTTGTTCGTTCAGTAATCTCTTATCGCTCCAAATATGATACCGGCCGGGCTGCTCTTCCGAATGCACCAGCTCCTCCACCCAATGCCCCATATCCTAATTTCACGGCGCAGGAAAACAGAGGGAAAGAAATATTCCTGACTCCTAACCTGGGTGGATGTGCTGCCTGTCATGGATCAGAAACATTCACTGCTCCGAATGAAAAGAACAATGGACTGGATGCCGTAACCACGGATCGTGGATTTGGGGCCGTAACCAATAATGTAAACAGGGATGGAGAATTTAAAGTTACCAGTCTCCGCAATGTTGAACTGACTGCACCCTATATGCATGATGGCCGTTTTGCCACACTGGAAGAAGTGGTGGAACATTACAGCAGCGGCGTTAAAAATCATCCCAACCTTTCGCCTCAGTTAAGATTGCCCAACGGGTTACCCCGGCAAGCCAACTTGTCTGCAGCCGATAAAGCAGCACTGGTGGCCTTTTTGAAAACACTGACAGATCGTACGATTGCAACGGATGTGAGGTTTAGTAATCCGTTTAAATAGTTGGAAAGTTCGAAAGTTAAAAAGTTGACAAGACCGATAGTCCGGATTTACACCCCGATTGCTACACGCCTCTCAAAAATATTGAGAAAAATTTTCAATACTCAACGATCAATAATCAATGTTCAGGTTATGAGCGTAAGTTAAAATAAGTGGCAAGACACAAATCTGGACCCAAATTCGCACCCATTTGAAAAAAAATCTTCTGAGGTATTGACAAACGACTCTTAGAGGGAAATGAAAATTGAATATTGAATATTGAACATTGAGCGTTTCTTTACTTACTGGAAATTTTCAATATTCAATGCTCAACTATCAATATTCAAGTACTTTATTGAAATAGATGATAATACCCGGGCCCAGCCCCACTTGCCACTAGCCACTCCCTCCTCTTATCATCTCCCCATACCCCCATTTTTTCGCCAATGCATTCACGGCCATGGCAATTCTTTTAACCCTGGTGGGTTCTGTTTTGGCACTGTCGATCCATTTGCTGAAATAGCGTTGATGTGATCCGGTGAGTGATTCAAAAAAAGATTTAGCAGCAGGATCATCAGCAAGACATTCCATAAAATCGGGATTGAAAACAAAATCACTTTTATCTTCCTGCAAACTGACCAGCAGCATGGCTCCTTTGTTTTTAGCGATGGCCTTGCGCAGATTTGCATTCAGGGGCAGGATAAAAGCTCCGCCACCCATGGGTAAAACAGAGAGGCGGTTGATGGGATGCTTGTCCAGCTTACCTTTTACCTTGAATTCCTTTTTATTCCCGGGCTTGAGTTGTTGCACCAGGTCCGGAGGGATCTCAATATAAGTCCAGCCCGTCTTTTCCCCTTTGGCGCCAAATTGCAGAATGGTTGTGGTAAATTGTATTCTCATCTGGCAAATCAGTAGCGGTTATTAACAATTATGACTCAAAATTATTTTTTATGAAGAAGAAAATCAACATGCTGTTTGAACGTTTTTCTGCCCGTATTACGAGGGCGGCCGGAAAACCCCTGGCTTTTATAATGGCCGTTTTCGTTATCCTGGCCTGGATCATCACCGGCCCCGTATTTCATTATTCAGATACCTGGCAACTGGTGATCAATACCGGCACCACGGTCATCACTTTTCTGATGGTGTTTTTAATCCAGCAATCACAAAACAAAGATTCCGTTGCGCTGCAGCTGAAACTGAATGAGCTGATTGCAGCCAGTTCCACAGCGAGTAACCGGCTGGTGAATATAGAAGATATTTCGGCTGAGGAACTGGAGACCATCAAAAAATTCTATACCAGACTTGCGGCTTTAGCCAAAAAGGAATCAGATATACACCGCACCCATTCCATTGATGAGGCCACGGTTTTCCACAGCAATAAACAACGGCACCGGAAAGGTTAAAAAAAACAGAAATCAGGATTCTTCTTCAACAGAATAGCCCCCAAAATTACGGGATGGTTATTTTTGCCCATCGCTAACTGTACAGCCATGAATCAACATAAAATGTCCGTGCCCTCCCGGTACCTGCTCTTATTGATTATCCTCTTCGCGGGTCTGCAGGTTGCAGCCCAGGAAACAACAATAACCATTAAAGTTACCAGTACCAAAAAAGATCCGGTTTCCTTTGCCAGCATTACACTGATCAGTTTTCCGGATAGTTCCTTTCGTCAAACAAAAACAGCCGACAGCAGCGGGTTGGCCCGTTTTAATACAGTTGGGTATGGTCAATATTCTGTCCGCATCAGTGCTGTGAATTACCAAACACTTGAAAAAGGAATCACGACGCTTGCCAATAAAACGGTTTTTAATTTCTCTATGGATCCGGTGGCGAAAACCCTGGAGACTGCCGTGGTACGATCACAAAAACCCCTGATGCGGCAGGAAGATGATAAGACCATTGTTGATCCCGAGAATCTCGTAGCTACTTCTACCAGCGGATATGAAGTGATCGAAAAAACACCGGGCTTATTTGTGGACCAGGATGGAAATATTTATATCAGCAGCCTGACACCGGCAGCCGTGCAGATCAATGGTCGGGATATGCGGATGAGCGCAGCTGATGTTGCCACGATGCTGAAAAGTCTTCCCCCCAATGCTATTTCCAAAATAGAAATTGTGAGGACCCCTTCCGCAAAATATG
>DAORJS010000216.1:0-4869 GCA_035439185.1 Chitinophagaceae bacterium | reverse complement strand
AACGGAACCATTGCATGGAAACAAAATATCGGCGGTGGTGGCAATGACCATCTCCGTGCCCTGGCTTATCAACCTACGGTGAAAGAATATTTTCTCTGTGGTGATACCGATTCAGGGGATGGGGATTTTGGTGGCGGACAAGGTGATGTGGATTTCGGCATCATCAAACTAAAACAACTGGATACCCTCCTGCTTGATTCGGCTGTATGCAGTCTGAATGGATTTGTTCCTCCGACCGATACCCTGCGTGATATCTGCGGCAATGATTCTGCTTATGTATCTTATAAAGCTGTTTTGCTCAGTGGTCCCTTCGACGGCATTAAAAAAATTGATACCATATTTATCGGACAAACCCTCCAGTTGCCCTCCATCACCAATGGACAAATCAGCTGGAACGACGACCCCACCCTCAGTTGTTCGAATTGCCCCCATCCCATCGCAAACCCCACCCGCACTACTGTTTACACCGCCACCAATTTTCTGGCAGCAGGATGCAGCCGCAGCGATCAGTTTACCCTGGTTGTACTGAAAGATGCGGTGATCAATATCCCTACTGCCTTCACCCCCAATGGCGACGGACTGAATGATTGGTTCGGCCCGCTGGGAAAGGTTCCCAATGAGTATTCGCTGCAGGTTTTTGACCGCAATGGCACGCTCTTCTTTAAAAGCTCCTCCACTTATACCAAATGGGATGGAAGAGTGAACGGCGTGGTTCAACCCCATGGTATTTATGTGTACCTGGTGCAGTACAAAGACATGCAGGGAAAATGGATCCTGAAAAAAGGAACCCTGGCCCTGTTGAGATAGATGAATTAAAATAAATGGATGTCCGGAAGAATTGTTGCGACCGTAACAATGCATCACCGTTTCATCCCAATCAGTAAATATCGGAATCAGTATTTTTTAAAATTCTCCCCATGGACAGAAGAGAATTCTTTACTAAAACAAAGAAGAGAACCCCTGCCTTTCACCGGACAGCAGCAGCAGGATTAACGCCCTATGCCGGCAACTGGACCACCAATGAAGTAGCACACCTGCTCAAGCGCACCATGTTTGGTGCGACCAAACAGGATATTGATCATTTCATTGCCATGTCCCCGGGCGCCGCTGTGGATGAATTGCTGAACAATATTCCGGTAACCGGTACTCCCCTGCGTGATTATGGCCTGATCGAAGATGAATTTGGCGTGATGCACGATGACCTGGGAGTGGTACAGGGACAAACCTGGGTGAATGATCTCAATACAATGAGTGACCCCGAAGTAAGAGGAAGCATCAATCAGTTAAGAACCGGCAGTCTGCTGAAATGGTGGACCGGTTTGATCCTGAATCAGAACCTGAGCATCAATGAGAAAATGGTCATGTTCTGGCATCATCATTTCTCTGTACAAATGGAAGAAGTGGGCAATGCCACCATGCTGTGGAGACATCATAAAATATTTCGCGATAATCCGCTGGGTAGTGTGAAACAACTGGCCAGGGATGTAACCATTGATCCGGCGATGTTATTCCACCTCAACGGATACCTCAATTCAAAACTGGCCCCCGATGAAAACTATGCCAGGGAATTACAGGAATTATTTACGGTTGGCCGTGGCCCGGGATCCGGTTATACTGAGAATGATGTGATCGCCGCCGCCCGTGTACTCACCGGATGGCGGATTGACAGTACCACCCTTACTTCCTATCTCGATAATAACGCACATGATACCGGCAGCAAATCATTTTCAGCTTTCTATAACGGAACCACCATTGGCAATAATGGTGCAGCTGAAGTGGATCAGCTGATGGATATGATTTTTAATACCACGGAATCAGCCCGCTTCATCTGCCGCAAACTCTACAAATGGTTTGTGTATTACCAGATAGATGAAGCCACTGAAAATGATGTGATCATACCCCTGGCTGATATCATGATCAGTAATAATTATGAAGTGAAACCGGTCTTATCTGCCCTTTTTAAAAGTGAGCATTTCTTTGACCTGCAGCACCAGGCCTGCTTTATCAAGAATCCTTTTGATATCATCGTAGGTACCCTGCGAGAGTTTGGTGCCGCGATTCCGGCCTATACCGACTGGCAGAATGGGTACGCATTTTTTGATTCGGTCTATGATAATGCCGCCAATATGCAGCAGGTATTATTTCAACCCCCGGATGTATCGGGCTGGCCTTCCTATTACCAGGAACCCATGTATTATGAATTATGGGTAAACAGTAATTCCTTACCAAGGCGGGCCAATTTCACAGACCGGCTGGTGGATGATGACCTGATTGACACGCGGGCCTTTGCTAATTACAGCAGCAACCCCGCTGATCCGAATCAACTGATCCTGGATATCACTACCCTGTTGTTGCGCTATCCTTTGTCGCTGCAATCGAGGAATTATACCAAGAACAGGTTCCTGCTGAATAATACCAATGATGATACAGTATGGACCAATGCCTGGAACGGTGGTAACAATGCAGTGATCAATCCTGCCTTGAAAGAACTGTTCAAATTCATCATGAATCTTCCGGAATATCATTTGTGCTGACAACTGAAAAAAGTAAAACATGAATCGCAGAAAATTTTTACGCAATACCGTACCGGCAGCTGTTACACTGCCCTCCTTTATCAATGGTTTTTCCTTTACTGCCCATGGGGCAGGTCCTGACAGTTTACTGAGCGGATTACTAGGACAAACCGCCAGTAATGACCATATCCTGGTACTGGTACAACTGGGTGGTGGTAATGATGGATTGAATATGGTGATCCCGCTGGATATGTATGCCAACTATTATAATGCCCGTCCGAATGTAGCCATTCAGCAAAGCCGTGTATTACGTTTAGATGGAACTGATAAATCCGGCTTACATCCGGCCATGACGGAAATGCAGCAGATGTTCAATGAAGGACAGGTGAATATTGTGCAGTCGGTGGGTTATCCCAATCAGAACTTCTCGCATTTTCAATCCACCGATATCTGGATGACGGGCGATAGTAACCGGGATCGTTTTACCCGGGAGAAAAGAGGCTGGCTGGGTCGTTATCTGGAAACAGAATACCCTGGTTATCCGGATGCTTACCCTAATGGAGAAATGCCGGATCCGCTGGCCATACAAATCAGTGAAATTCCAACGGTGGTGGTGCAGGGCACTTTATTTTCCATGGGACTCTCCATCACCGATCCGGAAAACGTGTACAATTTCACCAATCCATTTTCTGATTATCCCCTCAATGCTGCCTATGCCAATAAGGAACTGCGTTTTCTGCGGGTGGTGTCTGAAAAAACAAAGATCTATTCCGATATCATCCGGGCAGCTTATCGCCGGGCGAATAATCTGGCAACCTATCCGCAGACCGGTCTGGCACATCAGTTACAAATTGTGGCGAGACTGATCAAGGGTGGGTTAAAGACAAGAATCTATACGGTTACCATGGGTGGTTTTGATACCCATAAAAAGCAGGTGAATGCCAGTGATACCTCTACCGGTAATCATGCCAAACTGATGAAGGACCTCTCTTCGGCGATACAGGCCTTTCAAAAAGATATGCAGTTGATGGGAACAGAGGACCGGGTGCTGGGAATGACTTTCTCCGAATTTGGCCGTCGTATTAAATCCAATGCCAGTCTGGGTACAGATCATGGAGCTGCCGCTCCCCTGGTTTTATTCGGGAAGCATGTGAAGAAAGGAATACTGGGTACCAGTCCGGATATACCGGCCGATATCAATGTGGTGAACAATGTTCCCTTCCAGTATGATTTCAGAAGTGTATATGCTTCCGTGCTGGAAAGATGGTTCTGTGTCAAACAACCCTTGCTGAATCAATTGTTACTTCAGAATTATCAATCCTTGCCGCTGATCAAAGGCGGTCCCTGTGGTTTACCAGACGATCCGGATGTGACCAATAATAATTCCGACCAGCTCCTGCTCAAAATGTGGCCGGTGCCATACGGACTCAACGCCACAATCCGTTTCTCTACCAATGGAGGGCATACCCTGATCCAGCAGATCAATAACCTGGGACAGGTAGTAAAAGTGCTCACGGATCAGGAATATACAGCCGGTACTTATCAGATTGATATATACGATGACAACCTGCCCTCCGGCGCTTATTTCATCCGTCTGCAAAATCAATCCCTGCAAAAAGTGCTGAATGTGATGAAAATCAAATAACCGCTTTTCATTCGCCTGTTTCTATCACATTGAACCAAGTTTAGTCAGCCGTATTGAATGGCTGACAGGGATCATCATTCAATTTGTCCTATTATTCCCTTCTTTTCCACAATCGGTGTTTTCACCATTGATTTGTCGTGTTTTAAACCTTGCCAGCTTTTATAAATCAATATTTTTACCCTTTCCCATCCGGATCCGATCCCTCTGCAAAGCCTGATTATATAAAACAGACAAAATCAATTCAGTGATGCGTAGATCCCTGGCAGCAATACTTCTTTGCTTTGTAGCTTTTCTTCAACCGGCCGCAGGTCAGTATTACTACCATAACAGCAGGTATTATGAGGGTGATGTGAATTTTGAACTGGGTGTCAGCGGCGGCATTATGAATGCGCTGACAGATTTGGGTGGCAAAAAAGGAATCGGTAAAAACTTTATCAAAGACCTGCGCTGGCAAACGGCCCGGCCCTCTTATGGTCTTTACTTTGCCGCCACTTACAAGTACGCATTGGCAGCACGTATTGAAGGCACGATCGGACAGGTTACCGGTTATGACAGCATCCTTAAAAATGTGGCATCTTCCACTTCGGGCCGGTATGAACGAAATCTGAGCTTTCGGAGTAAAATTGCTGAATTACAACTGGCTTTCGAAGTACATCCGCTTTTCTTCCGGTCTTATGATGAAAATGAAGCCCCCAGATTATCTCCCTATGG
>DAORJS010000215.1:0-4880 GCA_035439185.1 Chitinophagaceae bacterium | reverse complement strand
CGTTGATTGGCCTGATTGTTATTTACCGGGTCAGTTTCCCTTCGCTGTCTTTCCGTGAATTCCTGGATTACTTTATGCATGATAATAAAGTAATCACGCATGTTGGGACCCTTTCCCTGTTGTCCAATGCCCTGCTCTTTGCCATCTATGTGCATTTCGACAAATCAGAAACCTTTAAAGGAATTTTTATCGTTACCCTGTTTTATGGCGTTAGCATCCTGCTCCTGAAATTATTCAACTGATCATCAATTACCCGGTATGAAATACTATATCATTGCCGGAGAAGCTTCCGGGGACCTGCATGGCAGTAACCTGATCAGGGAACTGATTCAAAAAGATCCTTCGGCTGAAATCCGTTGCTGGGGGGGAGACAAAATGCAGGCAGCAGGCGGCAAACTCGTGAAGCATTACCGCGACCTGGCCTTTATGGGTTTTGTGGAAGTGCTGATGAACCTCCGTACCATTTTCCGCAATCTGAAATTCTGTAAAGAAGATATACTGGCCGATCAGCCCGATACGATCATTCTGATTGACTATCCGGGTTTCAACTTACGTATTGCCAAATGGGCCAAAGAACAGGGCTTCAAAGTCATTTATTATATCTCACCGCAGGTCTGGGCCTGGAAGGAAGGCAGGGTCAGGATGATGAAGCAGTGTATTGATAAAATGCTGGTGATCCTTCCATTTGAAAAAGATTATTACCGGAATAAATGGAACTGGGAAGTGGAATATGTCGGACATCCCTTATTGGAAGAAATTGAAAGAAGGACACAGCAGGATAATGTGATACCATCCTTTTCAAAAAAACCAATTGTGGCGCTTTTACCCGGCAGCCGTAAACAGGAGATAAAAGTAAAATTACCGGTGATGCTGGAAGTCAGTAAAGCCTTTCCTGATTACCAGTTTATTGTAGCCCGGGCTCCCGGGGTGGATGAATCTTTTTATACAACATTAGTCAGAGACTATTCTAATGTATCTTTTGTAACCAATCAAACCTATGATCTGCTTCAGCAATCAGTGGCTGCACTGGTTACTTCAGGGACGGCTACCCTGGAAACGGCTTTGTTCGGTGTACCCGAAGTTGTTTGTTATAAGGGATCCTGGCTGAGTTACCAGATTGGTAAAAGACTGGTGAAGGTGAAATATATTTCCCTGGTGAACCTGATCATGGACAGGCTGGTGGTAAAAGAACTGATTCAGGATGACATGACGGTACCTAAATTAACTGCTGCGCTCAAAGAGATACTGCTGGATGAGCAGCAACGCCATACACTTGCAGGTTCATACCGGCAACTCCGGGAAATGCTGATGACCGGGGGAAATGCATCCGGACAGGCCGCAGCATCGATATACCATTTTCTACAGCAATAATTTGAGAGCAAGAATAATCAGACAGAGCAGGAACAGCAGGAGGCTGATCCGGTTAATCCCATGCATGTAACCGATCCATTTGCTTTTCGGACGATCAGGATCTTTTTTCTTCAGGTAAAGGTATTCCGCAATCTGGCTCCAGACACCCATAACAATAATTTATTGATTAAAATAACGGATTTCCCGGCAGGAATGTTCATACAAAGTTCCATTATTTGAACAATAAAGATTCAGTCATTTGTTGCAGGTATGGGAACCCGAACCTTTGTAATGGTTCCTTCACCCGGAGCACTGCTGATAGAATAATCTCCTTTCATCATCACGGCTCTTTCCCTGATCCCCAGGATGCCCAGGGTTTTCTTGGCTGCAATTTCATCCTGATTAAATCCCTTTCCATTATCCTGTACCAGCAACCTGACCCACTGGTCCTGAATATCCAGACTAACCAGTACCTGACTGGCACCGGCATGTCTGGCAACATTGGTCAGTGATTCCTGAAAAATCCGGAACAACCCTGTTTTGATTTTTTCTTCCAGTTTCAGGTCCTGGATACCGGACTGGAAATCGGTTTGTATGCCGGTCCGTTTTGAAAAATCCTTGCAATACCATTCCATGGCGGGTACCAGTCCCACATCATCGAGCAGACTTGGCCGAAGGGAGGAAGAAATTTTTCTTACCGTACTGATCACTTCATTGATGAAAGCAAGTATTTCGGATTTATCCCGTTCAAATTTTTCGTTGACCGCAAGTTCTTTTCCAAGCCGGGAAATATCCATTTTTAAAACGGTGAGTTGCTGACCCAGTTCATCATGGATTTCCCGGGAGATACTGACTCTTTCCTCTTCCCTGATATTCTCCAGATAATTACTCAATTGTCTGAATTCTTCTCTTGAATTAAGCAGTTCCCTTTCGATTAATTTTCTTGTGGTGATATCTCTGATAAAAGTCAGGAAGCGATCCTCACTGATCCGCGAAGCGGTTATTTCAACTTCAATAACGGACATATCATTTCGCCGGAGTCTTCTTTCTGTAGTCACTGTTTTTCCTTCTGCCAGGGCCTGAAATTGCAGGGGCAAACGGTCCAGATCTTCCCCAATGGTAAATTCAAAAATGGTCCGGTTCAGCAGATTTTTCTCCTCATATTGTGCCAGTTTGCAGCCGGCCGGATTAACCACTTTGATCTTGCCGGTAAAATCCACAATGAAAATAGCATCAGATGCTTTTTCCACGAGTGTCCGGTATTTGATTTCACTTTCACGGAGTTTTCGTTCTGCTTCTGCCTTTTCAGAAGTGTCATGAACAAGTACCAGTACACTGCTTTTTCCATAATGCACATATCTGGCTTCGTAATCAGCTTTTACGCCCCCGATTTCCAGCTGATACTGATGGGTGATCAGTGGTTTCCCACTTCTGACAATCTGCAGATTATTGATTACTTCTTTTGCCAGATCAGGGGGCAGGACTTCATCCACCTGAAGGTTCAGAAATTTATCCGGAGGTAAAATGGTAACCAGTCCACTGGTATTGATGAAGTCTGTAAATCTGTTATTTTCATCTACAATAAAAATAGTATCCGGCAGGGCATTAATTATGGCCCGGTTTCTTTCCTGGCTTTCATCCAGTTCTCTGGTTCTTTGTGTAACCAATTCTTCCAGAGCGGCCGGTCGTCTTAAAATGAGGATGGTCAATACTGCACCCATCACGGCTATAATGAAAGAAAGGATCAGGGTGGAAAAGGACCTTCCCATGGTCTGATCAGTACTCACCGGTGACACAGATAGTTGCCATTCCCCATCACTTACATTTACCGTAGCCTTGCGTAAACTTTTTGTTTGCCCTTTCATTGGCAGGAAAAATTCTTCCTTTCCGGTATCAGGATTCACTTTTGAAAGCTGATAAAAAAAGCCATCTGCCCCGGAAGTGTCAATTCCGGCAGCACTGAGTAATGTATTAAAACGGATGACTACCGCTGAAAATCCCCAGAAACCGGAAGTAGTAAAAACAGGTAAACGACCCACTACTCCCAATCCACCCTGTTTCAGGTTAAACGGGCCGGCAAAATAGAGTTTGCGGTTCTGGATGGCTTTGTAGGCTTCTTTATTCCGGGATGGATCGGTAAGAATATTATACCCGATCACAGATTCATTTCCTTCTCTGGGATAAACGTATTCAATGGTACCACCCGGAACCAGTTGCAGGGCATCAATAAACCGGCTGATTGACATGATCTCGGCCGCAATTGAATCAATATTCTCCGGAATACGACCTTCTTTTAAACTCAGTGCCAGGGATAAAGTGGCATGCTGACTATAAGCCAGGGATCCCTGGAGCCTGCTCCTTGCTGACTCAACGGTACTCAAAGCCAGTCTTTCTTCCTGGTTCTTCCAGAGCATATAGCGCTGATAGGTCAGCAGGCCACCAATTGTGATGAGTACTGCAAAAACCATGAATCCTGAAACAATCGGATGAAGAATAAACCAATTGATGAGGCCTGACTTTTTTGAAGACATGGCAGAATGTGAGGTAAAAGAAAATTACAATGTCATTAAAATTATATTATTATTTTCTAAATATTAATGAGAAAGGTCAACGCTCTGATTGATAATTTCCGGTTCAGCAAATCTTAGAATAAGCCAACTAAGAGTTATTATGTAAATTCTTGTCTACAAAAACAACCCGCTGAAATCCATTTTAAACCGGAAAATGAAAACCCCCTTTTAAAGCTTACAATAATTCCCTTTTCAAAAACGCAGGCCCGGAACCCGATTTCAAATACTTTTCAAAATCATAGGCTTTGTACTTATCTGCAATAGCAAAATAACAGACAAGACTAACCGGAAGAATATCCCTGGTTGATTCAACCCAACCTTTCTCGTGGCGCTCGAAACGGTCCTTAATATTATTGGTACAGCCCTTATAATATTCACCATTATTGCACTTCAACACATAAACATACCACATAGTGGCAAGGTAAATTTGGCTTAGCTCATATAGAAATAATCGCATAGTAAAAAATGCAAAAAACGATTTTGCCAATGTCAGGTTTTGTGAGGAAGATTAATGTTACTGGCGAATTTGGAGGCTTTGACTATTGCTGAGGCGGTTGAAAATGAAAAAACCGCCTTCGCTGATGCAGAGGCGGCTGAAATGTGAGAGCCGCCTTCGCCAAGGCTACTGAGGCTGAGTGTGAGAGCCGCCGTCGCCAAGGCTATGGCGGCTGAAAGTGGAGGTTACCGGAGTCGAACCTTTTATCAGCCGTAGCCTTGGCGAAGGCTGAGCGCAATTTATACTGACGAAGGCTGAACAACTCTAGCTTTGAAGAAGGCTGAGCTCACATAGTTTTGGCGAAAAAAATCCGTTTAATAAAAAATGTCCCTTTAAGACTTACAATAAATGCTTTTTCAAAAACGCACGTCCGGAACCCGATTTTAAATACTTTTCAAAATCATAGGCTTTGTACTTATCTGCAATAGCAAAATAACAGACAAGACTAACCGGAAGAATATCCC
>DAORJS010000214.1:0-4956 GCA_035439185.1 Chitinophagaceae bacterium | reverse complement strand
CCTACTAAAAAGCCCTGGGGCAAATATGTGATCGCCTATAACAAAATTACCAAGGACCGCTACCTGCCCACCGGCCCCGAACTGGCCCAAAGCGCCCAGCTCTATTCCATTGAAGGAGATAAAATGAAACTGCTGCTGGATTTCCCCACTATTGGCGAACCCCACTATGCAGAAGCGATTCCGGCTTCACTGATCATGAAAAATTCTACCAAGATTTATAAGATTGAGGATAATAAAAATCCTTACGCAGCATTGGGCGACAATAACGCCCGGGTGGAAAGAAAAGGCAACGAAGTACATGTGTATATGACTTCTATCCGTTCTCATTTTACTCCTGACAATATTGAAGGAGTGAAAATCGGGGATGTGGTGTATTTCCATGTCACCAATCTGGAACAGGATTGGGATGTACCTCATGGTTTTGCCGTTAAAGGAGCCAATAATGCTGAACTGCTGATCATGCCGGGTGAAACACAGACCCTGGCATGGAAGCCGGACCGTGTTGGTGTATTCCCCATGTACTGTACTGATTTCTGTTCGGCGCTTCACCAGGAAATGCAGGGCTATGTACGGGTGAGTCCGGCCGGTTCAGCGGTTCCCCTCAGCTTCAGTACGGGTAAAACAGCTCCGGCTGAAACGGCTAAGAAAGATACCACGAAACCACAATAAACAAGCAGCCGGATCTGCCAGTTCAGATCCGGCCACTGTTTTGCTCAACCGACAAATAAAATATATGAAAAAGCTGATTGCTATTGCCATATTCTTATCAGGTATACTGATGACCAGTTGTAAAAATGAAAAAAAACAAGAACCGGAAACTGCCAGCAATGAAGTGGTTGTAAATAATGGCGGACAGGAAAATGTACAGGACGATGTATCACAGAAAGATGTGGTAAAAATAGCCATGGGTTCAAAAGATCATACCACGCTGGTGGCCGCTGTGAAACAGGCCGATCTGGTTACTTCACTTTCCAATGCAGGTCCATTTACAGTATTTGCACCCACCAATGCCGCTTTTGATCTGTTACCTGCAGGAACCGTAGAGGCTTTGATGAAGGATGATAAAAAAACAGACCTGCAGGATATTTTACAATACCATGTAACCACATCCTCCCTGAAAACAGAATACCTGACCGATGGTATGAATATCGGTATGGTGAATGGCGGTAATATCACCGTGAGTGTAAAAGAAGGAAAGATTATGCTGAACGGAAAAGCCACCATTATTGCCTCTGTTCCCGCTTCCAACGGGATCGTACATGTGATTGACGCGGTGTTAGTACCTCCCGCCAATAAATAAAACAGAAACATGAAACAGGACTTAAGTATTCCTTCCCGTATCCTGGTGGCTTTTGCTTCCGGAGCTTTAATTGCCGTATTTTTTTTACCGGCCTGGCGGATTGATTTGTTTGCACCTCAATACCCGGAAGGACTCACTATGAATATCTGGATCAACGGGCTGAGTGGCGAAGTGGATGTCATCAACGGATTGAATCACTATATCGGGATGCAGCATATCAATGAAAGCATGTTCCCGGAATTCCGTTTCCTGCCTTATGTTGTTGGCTTTTTTATGCTGCTGGGTATGATAGTATCCATTACCGGCAGAAGAAAATTTCTGTTTGCCTATCTCGTTTTAACAGGTATTGGTGGCTTGCTGGCCATGTATGATTTCTGGAAATGGGGAAAGGATTATGGCAGTAAGCTGGATCCAACCGCACCGATTCAGGTACCGGGTTTAACTTATCAGCCACCGCTGATCGGGCATAAAAGACTGCTCAATTTCGATGCCTACTCCTTTCCGGATATAGGTGGGTGGGTGGTGATCGCTGCCGGTACGCTTGCCTTTACTGTATGGTTTGTGGAATGGTACCGGCACCGGAAACCGGGTGGATTTTTCAGGAAAAAATCTGCTGCCCTGCTGGCCCTGCCCCTGGCCGGTCTGATTTCCTGCAGCACCAAACCATCGCCCTTTGCCATAGGACGCGATAATTGTCATTTCTGTAAAATGGGAATCACCGATACCCGGTATGGCGCTGAACTCATCACTAAAAAAGGAAAGATCTACAAGTTTGATGATCTTCATTGCCTTGTGAAATACATGCAATCCGGAGTTGAAAAAAAAGGACAGATTTCAAAAACACTCACCATTCTATTTGAACATCCCAATGAATTCCTGGAAGTGGAGCAGGCTGCTTTTGTAACAGACCTCTCTCTGAAAAGTCCGATGGGCAGTAATACCGCCGGATTTACCAACAGCGAGGAAGCCCGCAAATTCATTGCAGATAAACCCACAGCAGAATTACTCAGCTGGAAGCAGTTATTTGATAAAACCCATTAACCCTGAAACTGATCTTCACCATATTATTATCAGTAATACTGATAAATTCAGATGCAACATCCCGGATTGTTAGCCCTGGCCAGCTTAAAAAATCCATTCAGCAATCAGCTGCCGGCGACACCCTGTTCCTGCAACCAGGTGTATACAAAGAAGGAACTATAATACTTACAAAAGCCATTACCCTTCAGGGTATTGGAAGAGTGATTCTGGATGGTGAAAACAAATATGAAATTCTGATGATCAGCGGTTATCATATCACAATCAGGAATCTCCTGCTCCGCAATGCCGGTTATTCGGCCCTGAATGATTTTGCAGCCATTAAAATTGTAGACAGCCGGTCCCTGCTGATTGACAACAACCAGATTGATCAGTCCTATTTTGCCATCCATGTTTCCAATTCTTCCTTTGTAACTATCCGGAACAATCTCATCACCGGAACCCCCCGCTCCGAACAGCTGACGGGTAATGGTATTCATTTGTGGAAATGCCGGGATGCCCTGATTGATCATAACCGGATCACCGGTCACCGCGATGGCATCTATTTTGAATTTGTAACCGCCTCCACCATCCGGGATAACCGAAGTGAGAAAAATATCCGGTATGGTCTGCACTTCATGTTCTCCAATGATGACGTGTATCAGCATAATATATTCAGCAACAACGGAGCCGGTGTGGCTGTCATGTATTCCAAAAAAGTGATCATGAAACAAAACCAGTTTGAACAAAACTGGGGGCCCAGTGCCTATGGCATCCTGCTGAAGGACATTACAGACAGTGAGATCCGGAACAACATTTTTTACCGGAACACGGTAGGCATTCATCTGGAAGGCAGCAGCCGTTTGCATATTGAAGAAAACAGATTCAAAAGCAATGGATGGGCCGTAAAAATCCAGGCCAGCTGTGAGGATAATGAGTTCACAAAAAACAATTTTACCGGTAACAGTTTTGATGTGGGCACCAACGGAACACTGGTGCTGAACAATTTTGATAATAATTACTGGGATAAATATGATGGCTATGATCTGGACCGGGATGGAACCGGAGATATTCCTTATCACCCGGTTAGCCTTTACTCCATGATCGTTGAGCAGCAACCCCATACCCTGATGCTGTTCCGCAGTTTCGCCACCCAGTTACTGGATAAAGCAGAAAAAGCCATTCCCGGATTAACGCCGGTTAATCTTTCCGATCAAAAACCTGTCATGAAACCCTTTTCATTATGATCAGCATTGAACACCTGTCAAAACGCTTCCGGAAGCTGGTAGTGCTGGATGATATCAATGCCCGGTTTGATAAAGGACAGGTTGTTTCTCTGATTGGCCCCAATGGCTCGGGAAAAACAACCCTTATCAAATCAATCCTGGGTATGGTGAAACCTGACCGGGGAGAAATCATGGTCAATGGTCATCCCATCACAGAAAACCCTGTTTACCGGGAACTGATCGGGTACATGCCACAGATCGGCAGGTATCCAGATAATATGAAGATCGGTCAGCTGTTCCGGATGTTGCAGCATATCCGTTCAAAACCCGGACTTCGTCAGGACCTGGAACTATTTGAAAAATTTGAATTGGAGAAGATTGAAAGTAAACCCATGCGTACCCTCAGCGGGGGCACCCGGCAAAAAGTCAGTGCAGCCATTGCTTTTTTGTTTGATCCATCCATCCTTATCCTGGATGAACCAACCGCAGGTCTGGATCCCCTGGCTTCGGAGATTCTCAAAGCCAAAATCATGCAGGAAAAACAAAAAGGAAAACTCGTCCTGATTACCTCCCATATCCTGAGTGATATTGATGAACTGACCACCCATATATTGTACCTGCAGGATGGCAAAATGCAGTTTATCAAACCACTCGAAACCCTGCAGGAAGAAACCGGTGAACTCAGGTTGGGAAAAGCTATCGCAAAAATCATGCGGGGCGAAAATATTCCGGGCAACTGGATTGACCGGATGCTGGATGTAAATCAAAACGAAAAAATCTATTAGTGACCTATCATGCTGAAATTATCCAAATACGTATTGTATGATATTCTCCGGAGCAGGATCATCCTTGCCTATACCCTGTTCCTGCTCCTGGTTTCTTTCAGCATGTTCCAGATGGAAGAACAAAGCAGCCGAGCCATGCTCAGTCTTCTGAATATTGTATTAATTGTTTTGCCGCTTGTAAGCATGGTGTTTGCCACTATCCACTATTATAACTCCTACGAATTCATAGAACTCATGGCCTCACAACCCATGAGCCGCAGCCGGATTTTGCTGAGTGAATATACCGGTGTGGCGGTGTCATTGCTCAGTGCTTTCCTGATAGGAGTAGGAATTCCTGTATTACTATTTGCAGCAGACGCCACCGGCTTTGCCCTTCTGTTCACCGGTGCTGCGCTGACCCTGGTTTTCAGTTCGATCGCTTTTCTGGCTTCTGTACTGGCCAGGGATAAGGCAAGGGGAATCGGATTTGTACTCCTGCTCTGGTTTTATTTCGCCCTGATTTATGACGGGCTGGTACTACTGATTTTATTTTCATTCAGTGACTATCCGTTGGAAAAACTCACCCTCGTATTTTCTGCATTAAATCCGATTGACCTGGGCCGCATTTTTATTATGCTACAAATGGATG
>DAORJS010000213.1:0-4961 GCA_035439185.1 Chitinophagaceae bacterium | reverse complement strand
CTTCAGTGCCGGACGCCAGATGAACTGCCATTTCGCTACTAAAATGGTGGATGAGTCGGGAGAATGGCAACCCTTATCAGGTTTAAAAAATATCAGCAGCGATATTGCCCCCACGGCCGGTCAAATGCCCCGGGCATTGGGGCTTGCCTATGCATCCAAAGCATTTCGTCAGGTCAGCCAGCTGAAAAATTTTTCCAATCTATCCCATAACGGCGATGAAGTCTGTTTTGCCACCATCGGAGATGCATCCACCAGTGAGGGCCATTTTTGGGAAACCATGAATGCCGCCGGTGTGTTACAAGTACCACTGGTTGTTTTTGTATGGGATGATGGCTATGGTATTTCAGTCCCCAAAAAATACCAGACCACCAAGGCTTCTGTATCTGATGCCCTCAGCGGCATGCAATATTCATCATCAGGTAACGGTCTGCAGATTTATAAAGTGAAAGGATGGGATTATCCGGGTATGTGTGAAGTATTTGAAGAAGGAATCAGCCTGGCCCGCAAAAATCATATACCTGTTCTTTTTCATGTAGAAGAGATCACCCAGCCACAGGGGCATTCCACTTCCGGTAGTCATGAACGATATAAATCACAGGAAAGACTGGAATGGGAAAGAGAATGGGATGGAATCAGGAAAATGCGGGAATGGATTGTCGAGAATGAACTGGCAACCGAAGATGAACTGAATGAAATAGCTGATAAGGCAAAAATATTTGTAAGAGACAGTAAACTGGCCGCCTGGGAACGGTTTATTGCCCCGGTAAAAGCACAGGTAGCCCGTGCCAGTGAACTGATCCGTACGATGGCAAAATCAATTCAGGATCAGGCACCCTTGCTGGAAAAACTGGCATTGGATATCACAGCCGCCCGGGAACCACTCCGGAGAGATGTGATGAAAACCCTGCATACCGCATTGACGCTGGCCGGAAAATCTGATGCTGCATTCTGGACCAGGGATTATTACAAGGATCTGCAGGCTGAAAACCAAAAACTCTACAATTCACAATTATACAATGAAGGCCCCCGTAGTGCCATGAAGGTATCCGAAGTAAAACCGGTGATCCCGCATGATGCACCCATGGTCAATGGCTTTGAAGTGCTGAATAAATTTTTTGATGAACTCTTCACTAATCATCCGAAAGTACTGGCATTTGGAGAAGACCTTGGTTTTATTGGGGATGTGAACCAGGGTTTCAGCGGATTGCAGCAAAAACATGGCAGTAACCGGATATTTGATACCGGTATCCGTGAACTGACCATTATGGGACAGGGAATTGGTATGGCATTAAGAGGATTGCGCCCCATCGCCGAAATACAATACCTCGATTATTTACTCTACGGCTTACAACCACTCAGTGATGATGTGGCCACCCTTCATTACCGGACGGCTGGACAACAAAGTTGTCCCTTGATTGTCCGTACCCGCGGTCACCGCCTCGAAGGAATCTGGCACAGCGGCTCTCCGATGGGAATGGTCATCAATGCACTCAGGGGAATGTATGTCTGTGTTCCCCGGAATATGACCCAGGCTGTAGGCATGTATAATACCCTGCTCCGGAGTAATGATCCCGGACTGGTGATTGAATGTTTAAACGGATATCGTTTAAAAGAAAAAATGCCTTCTAATCTCACCGAGTTTACTGTGCCATTGGGCCGGCCGGAGATTATCCGGGAAGGAACAGATGTAACGGTGGTTTCCTATGGTTCCACATTGCGCATCATCCAGGAAGCTGCGCAGCTGCTGGAGATAAAAGGAATCAGTTGTGAAATCGTGGATGTGCAAACGCTCCTGCCTTTTGATACCACACATATTATTCTTGAATCATTAAAGAAAACCAACCGGATTGTTTTTGTGGATGAAGATGTACCGGGTGGCGCCGCTGCCTTTATGTTTAATAAAGTGATGGAAGAACAGGGCGGTTATAAATACCTGGATGTGGCACCCCGTACCATTACCGGCAAGGCCCACCGGCCGGCTTATGGCAGTGATGGCGATTATTTCAGCAAACCCAATGCAGAAGAAATTGAAACCGTGATCAGTGAGATGATGGCGGAATAATACAGGCAGATGGCTGGAAAGAAGGGGGATAAAATCCGCTGATCACTGCAAAAAGCATTATCTTATACAGCCAAAAACGATTGTTTACCTAAAACCAAAACCATGTCTGTTGTTAAAGTAATTGAACTCATTGCTTCTTCTGAAAAAGGATTTGATGATGCCGTTCAGCAGGCCGTCACCGAAGCTTCCAAAACCATCCGTAATATTGATTCTGTATGGGTGAAGGATATGAAAGTACATGTGAAGGATGGCAAGATCAAATCTTACGGTGTGATCTGCAAAGTTTCTTTCCGGCTGGAAGACGAAAAGGCAAAGAAAAAAGACAAGAAGGAAAAAAAGCAGAAGAAGGAAAAGGAACAATAAAATAAGTGAATCCTGCCTGTCAACCGACAGGTTTTTTTTTGCCAGCTCTTCAATTTTTTAATTCTGAGGCATGTCCACCCAGTTTCTGACCATTATTGATATACTCGGTACCATTTCATTTGCCGTATCCGGGGCTTTCCTGGCTATGGAAAAAAAGCTGGATCCTTTTGGGGTACTGGTACTGGCCTTTGTTACAGCCATTGGCGGTGGAACCCTTCGGGATATACTGATTGGCAATCTGCCCGTGAGCTGGATGAGAAATGAAACTGCCACCATCGTCATTTTCAGTTCGGCTATTGCCACCCTCTTCTTTGGCCGTTACCTGCGGCATCTGACCACCACCCTTTTTTTATTTGATGCGCTGGGGCTGGGATTGTTTACCATCGTTGGTATTAAACTGGGAATGGAAAAGCAATTCAGTATGGGCATCTGTATTGCCCTGGGCGCTATCACCGCCTGTTTTGGCGGGGTGGTGAGAGATGTATTATTGAATCATATTCCCCTGTTATTCCGGAAAGAGATCTATGCCATGGCCTGTATTGCCGGCGGACTTGTTTATTTCGGATTATTAAAGCTTTCCATTGATGCGGATATGGTGACCGTACTGGCCATCCTTTTCATATTTATCCTCCGGGTGCTGGCTGTAAAATGGAAATGGTCCCTGCCCCGTTTTTATGAAATGAAATCAGCACAGGATCCTGATCTATAGAAAATACAGCGATCTGCTATGCTTACTGCTGAACAGGGTCGCCTAGCTTTATAAAAATTTTTATATGACCATTTACCAGATTGATGCATTTACCAACCGCTTGTTTGCCGGAAATCCGGCGGCCGTGGTGCCATTGAAAAAATGGCCGGAGGATTTACTGATGCAGCAAATTGCCATGGAGAATAACCTGGCTGAAACTGCTTTTTTAGTTCCCTCTGCTATCAGCGGTGTTGATTATGATATCCGCTGGTTCACACCGGCACTGGAAATTAATCTCTGCGGGCATGCCACCCTGGCTGCTGCTTATGTATTAATGGAAATAATAAAAGCCAAAAAGAAAAAAGTTGTTTTCAGTTCAAAAAGCGGATTACTCACCGTCACCCGGCAAAAAGACCGGCTGGATATGGATTTCCCTTCCTGGAAACCGGAAAGAACGGATGAATACCCGCCCGCATTATTGGCTTCCCTGGGTCATCCGGAAATTGCAGCTGTCTATAGTAACCGGGAGTATATTGTTGAATTACTGACGGAAGATGCAGTTAAAAACTGTAAACCTGATTTTTCCCTGATGAAGCAGGTGGACAGGATGGTGATTATCACTGCACCGGGGAAAACAGTTGATTTTGTGTCCCGCTTCTTTGCGCCCAATGCCGGTATTGATGAAGATCCGGTAACGGGTTCGGCGCATTCCCAGCTGATTCCGTTCTGGAGCGAGAAACTGAGAAAGAAAAAAATGCAGGCCCGTCAGTTATCAGCCCGGGGAGGGGATCTTTATTGTGAGCAGCTTAGTAAAGAAAGAGTGATCATGGGCGGTCAATGTGTATTTTATATGAAAGGACAATTCACCACTAAATAGAAACAGATGTCAAAATTTCCATTCACCCTGCAGGAAGGAGAAACCATTATAGATACCTGGACCCTGATCTATATTCCTCCCGGAGGCGGAAAGTACAATGGCAAACTAACGGTGACCAATAAACGATTACTCTACGATGCGAAATATGATATTTCCGCCAAGGGCTTACTCTCCGAAGCCATGTTTGTACATTGGGGAAGTGAAGGATACCTGACCATCCGCAAAGATGAGATCAGCCGGGTGGAGACGGAAAAGAGTTTTCTGGCCAAAAAAGTGATCCTTACCCTCACCGATGGCTCCATTCATACATTTAATTACGGCGTGCTGAATATTGATAAAGTGGCTGCAGCTATTCACAGCAGGTAATACTAATCCAGAAATCTGTTCCTGAGTTCCGGCGTCGGAATCATACAACTGTCTTTCTTTCCAAACCATTTATACCGGTTCCGGGCAATCCATTTATAAACGGGCTGACTGATAAATGCCGGGATGATAATCAGTCCGTATAAAATTTTAACCGGCCAGCGCAGGTGGCGGCAAATACGGATACCCGCCCGCGCATAGGTATAGGCTTTATTATTTTCAATAAAAACGAGGGTATCCGCTTGGGGGGAAATACCATACTGATTAATCAGTGACTGGCCGGTTTGGGATTGCAGCGGTGCAAATTTCAAACGGGCGTTCGGGTCATTCCGGATCGCGAAATTCACCATCCGGTTACAGAAATTACAAACTCCATCAAAAAGCACAACCGGGCCTGATAATTGCATGGTACAAAGTTACAGATCCGGAATTCCGGATTTTTTGTAATTTTTACCAGCCGCATATGAAGAGTTTTCTTTTTTTCCTCTTTCTATTCCTGTCCGCAAATGCCGCTTTCTCCCAGCCGGCAGCTGCTGATATTTCCCTTAAACGACTGGAACAGGAGGCCACACATTACCAGCAAGAGGGCAATTATGATTCGGCAAAAT
>DAORJS010000212.1:0-4995 GCA_035439185.1 Chitinophagaceae bacterium | reverse complement strand
TCAATGCCTCCCGCAGCGAAGCCATGATCGTCAACGCCCCGAAGAATCCCTATGTTTTCTGCATTTTCACCAAGAACAATCAGGACCAGCGTTGGACAGAGGATAATGAGGCCTGGGTGATGGCGAGGAGGATTTCGAAGTTGTTGTGGGAATATTATCAATAAACTGAAAATCAATAATTATCGGAAGATAGTTGAGCATTGAAAATTATGCATTCAACAAACCCTCTGCGCAAACTCCGCACACTCCTGTTCTCCGCGGTGAACAATCACTTAAAAATCTGATACACCACCCAACTCATCACCCACGCTAACCCCGTCATATAAATCAATTGAATGATGGGCCATTTCCAACTGCGGGTTTCGCGTTTAACCACGGCCAGGGTACTCATGCACTGCATGGCAAAGACATAGAAGATCATCAGGGATAAACCGGAGGCAAGGGTGAAGACGGGACTACCATCCGGTTTCTTAGCAGCTTTCATTTTCTCTTTCAATAATAAACTGCCTTCATCCTCATCGCCCACGCTATACAAAGTAGCCATGGTGCCAACAAATACTTCACGGGCTGCAAAGGAGGTGATCAGGGCAATGCCAATCTTCCAGTCATAACCGAGCGGACTGATTACCGGTTCAATAGACTTACCCAGGATACCGGCATAAGAGCCTTCGAGTTTGGCGGTCTGGTATTCTTTATCAAGTATGGCTTTATTGGCTCCCGGAGCAGCTTTCAGGGTTTCATACTTAGCGCTGATGTTTTGCATGGTATTACCCGGACCGAATGAACTAAGTCCCCATAACAAGAGACTGATGATCATGATGATCTTTCCCGCATCAAATACAAAGATCCGGGCCTTGCTGAGCATGGTGGTGACCATATTACTCCAGCGGGGAGAACGATAGGCCGGTAATTCCAGAATGAAAAAACTTTTCTCCTGTATTTTAATAAACCATTTGGCGATATAAGAAACAATCAATGCCATCACCAATCCCAATAGATACAAGCCCATCATCACCAAACCCTGCACTCCCAGAAAACCGAAGAGATAGGTTTGGGGAATGACTAATCCGATCAGAATAGTATAAACTGGTAATCGGGCCGAACAACTCATCAGCGGTGTGATCAGTATCGTGAGTAATCTTTCTTTCCGGTTCTCAATATTTCTGGCACTCATGATGGCAGGTACCGCACAGGCAAAACCACTGATCATCGGCATCACACTCTTGCCATTCAAACCCACACTGCGCATGAGCCGGTCACTTAAAAAACTGATCCGGGCCATATAACCCGAGTCCTCCAGCACCGTGATCAATCCAAATAGGATCATGATCTGCGGCACAAAAACAAAAATGCCGCTCAAACCGGCGATCACTCCATTCAGTAACAGATCCGTCCAACGGTTATCGGGCAAACTGGTGGAAAGTGCCTGGTTGAGTTTGGCGAAACCAAGATCAATCCAGTCCATCGGATACTGCGCCAGCCAGAACACACTTTGAAAAAGCAAAAACAAAACCGCTAACAGGATCAGATAACCCCAGCGACGATGTAATAAAAGATTATCCAGTTTTTCAGTGAACAGTGTTTTTTGCAGAGGATCCGGTTCTGATACCGCCTGTTGCATGATCTGCCGGATACGGCTGTAACGTTGGAGGATTTCCTCGGCCTGTGTCTTGGTGGGATTGAATCCATTCTTCTTTTCAATTTCCTCAATGGTATCCTGCATCACATGGTTCAACGCAAATGACTCATGATTGATCAGGTAATGGATGGCCGCATAATCACTCAGCTCGGGAAAATGTGTTTTTACTTCCTGAATGGCATTCTCCGCGAAAGAACGGTTATCAATAAAGTCTCTGACGGGCGCCTGGTATAATTGCTGGGAAGTGAGTTCGATGGCTTTTTTAAGCTGGGCAATGCCCTTGTTCTTTCTCGGATCAACAGCCACCACCGGCACACCCAGTTCGCGCTCCAGCGTGGGCAGGTCAATCTTGATCCCTTTTTTGCGGGCCATATCCATCATGGTCAGCACCACCACCACCGGTACCTTCAGGTCAATGATCTGGGAACAGAAAAGCAGGTTACGCTTCAGATTGCTGGCATCCGCCACGGCCACTACCACATCAGCCCTGATCTCCTGGTCCTGGTTCAGCATCACCCGGTAACTCACCCATTCATCCAATCGGCGGGGGTATAAACTATAAGATCCCGGCAGGTCCACCACGTCGGCGGTTAAAGTATCGGTGAGTTTGGTATGTCCTGATTTCTTATCAACGGTCACCCCGGGGAAATTGCCCACTTTCTGGTTCAGTCCGGTCAGGCAGTTAAACAACGAACTTTTTCCGCTGTTGGGGTTACCCACTAAGGCAATATGTAAGCTGCTGTTTTTCACTACGTCAAGCCTGTAACCTGCAAAAGTAAAAGCAATGACCGGAACCACCTTACGAATTGCGGTTTTTGGCCACCCTGATCCGGAAAATCATGACCAAAATATAGCAGGACAAGCAGATAAATGATCGCCCCCCTTAATACCTTTACAGCCTTATTATAAACCGATGCAGTACTTCCATTTCCGACGTTTTTTGCCCGCCCAGGCCCTGGCTATTTTAATTACTATGTTGTCCGGCTGTTCAGCCTCAAAGAATACGACTAAAACTGATACCCAGACCCTGGAAAATTTACGGACACATGTGAGTTTTCTGGCCGATGACAAACTGGAGGGACGCAGAACCGGAACAAAAGGAGAGCAACTGGCAGTGGATTATATCACCCAACAATTCAAGGCCATTGGTTTGGAGCCAAAGGGAACAGAATATTATATACAGTCATTTATTGTGAATGAAGGAAAACAAATTGATTCAGTCACCCGTTTAAGCTTCAACAATACCGAACTGGTTGTTGGCAAAGATTTTTTCCCCTTTCCATTTTCACCCGATATGGCTTTAGAAGCCATTCCTGCCATCGCTGTACAGGAAGCAGATATGCCCTGGTTCTATGATCTGAAAGAAACCCTGGAAGAAAATAAAACCAATCCTCATTTTGATCTGGCCGGGTATATTTATAAAAATGCACAGAAGGCCAAAGAACGCGGGGCTGCCGCTGTTTTTTTATACAATACATCTGCTATAGAAGACAAACTGGTATTCAATCCCAAGGACAGATCCGAAAAACTGACTATTCCCATTATTTTTATCAGTCGGGCAGTGGCCGATAAATACCTGATTGATAAAACCGCCACACTGACCCTGAAAATGCGGATTGGTATTTCAGAAAAAACAAGGATCGGGTATAATGTCATCGGTTATATCGATAATAAAGCGGCTAATACCGTGATACTGGGGGCCCATCTAGATCACCTGGGTTATGGCGAGGATGGTAATTCCCGGAATACCTCGCACACACCGGCCATTCATAATGGGGCAGATGATAATGCCAGTGGTACGGCAGCCTTGATTGAACTGGCCAGAAAACTGAAACAGTCCGCTGCAAAAGGGAACAACTATCTCTTTATAGCTTTTTCGGGCGAAGAGTTGGGACTTTATGGTTCCAAATATTTTACCGAGCATCCCACCATAGATCTTACAACCGCCAACTATATGATCAATATGGATATGGTGGGTCGTTTGAATGACAGCAGTAAGGTACTTACCATTGGTGGTTATGGCACTTCACCTACCTGGTCTACTGTTATTGAAAAAGATTATTTCGGTCCCGGTGATCATTCCAATAAAAAAACTGCCTCGCTGATGACGATCAAGATTGACAGCAGTGGTACCGGTCCCAGCGATCATACTTCTTTTTACCGCAAGGATATACCGGTGCTTTTTTATTTTACCGGTTTGCATACTGATTATCACACTCCCGGTGATGATGCGGAGAAAATCAATTATGCAGGACAGGAACTGATTGTCAAACATATTCTTGATCTGATTGAGCGTCTCGATAAAACACCCAAACTCGCTTTCCTGAAAACAAGGGAGGCACAAACCAGCACCAATACCCGTTTTAATGTGACCATGGGTGTGATGCCTGATTATACTTATACCGGAAATGGATTGAGAGCAGATGGTGTGAGTGAGGGCAAGCCTGCACAAAAAGCCGGACTCAAAGCGGGAGATATCGTTCTCCAAATTGGTGACTATAAGATTTCTTCTATGGAGTCTTATATGCAGACCCTGGGCAAATTCAAAAAAGGGGACAAAGTAAAAGTGAAATACAAGAGAGGGAATGAGGAGCTGGAGACAACGGTGGAGTTTTAGGGAGAAGTCCGGAAGACCGAAAGTCGGAAAGTCCGGAAGACCGGAAGAAGAGCATCCTGGCTTCCGTCTACTGACTATCGACTGCCGACTGCCGACTGTTGACTGCCGACTGCCGACTGTTGACTGCTGACTGCCGACTGTCAACTGTCTGAATTTAATTAACTTGCTGAAAAGGATCCATGGCAGAAAGAGGTAATAAACTGGTACTGGATAACAGGGAACTCACTGAGATGTTTTTCCTGGATACCCGCGTACTGGGTATTATGGCGCCGGTGAAGGATTATCAGTTTTGCTGGTTCATCAATACCAGTACCGGACTTGATTTTCGGCTCAACCCGGAACTGGAAATCAAACTGATCAGAAAGAAAAGGGACTATTTTTTTTCACTCTACGAATACAACGAGCCTAATAAGTTTTTATCGCATTATATCTATAAGAATCATTTCGATGGAGAATACCTGCTCCCCGAATTTAAACACCTGGATTTTTTATGGCTGATGAAGGGAGATGAAGTAAGTGAAGAAGCCATGCAGGAAACCGTACAAACCATTCGTTCCATTCCACAGGTACAGCTGGTAGCTGAATTAACAGTTGATAAAATCAGCAATAAAGAGAACCTTGTTTTCTAAGGAGCTGAACATCGATACATTCATTCTCAGAAATCCATTTTAATATGTGGCAGGAAATCAACAATGCGCTTTACAGGAAATTTCAATTTGCCGATTTCAACGAGGCTTTT
>DAORJS010000211.1:0-5025 GCA_035439185.1 Chitinophagaceae bacterium | reverse complement strand
AGTGAGGAGTCAGGAATAATGAGTGATGAATGGCTGGGAATAGTACAGGCAATAGTAGTATCTGCAGAAATGACACCCCAATATCTGATTCCTAATACCCAATCGAAAATCCCCAGCCTTCGCTTAAGCTACGGCGGGCGAAGCAATACCAAATACCTAATTCCTAATATCAAACTTTTTACTATGTCACTCGAACAAAAAATAATGACCGACCTGAAAGCCGCCATGATTGCCAAAGATGAAGCGGCACTTCGCAGTCTGCGTGCAGTGAAAGCCGCCATCCTGCTGGCTAAAACTTCTGAAGGGGGGAGCGGCGAATTAAAAGAGGAAGAGGAAGTGAAGATCTTACAGAAACTGGTGAAGCAGCGTAAGGATTCGCTGGAAATTTTTAAGCAACAAAACCGGGAAGACCTTGCCAAAAAGGAAGAAGAAGAAATCGCAGTGATTGAAAAATTTCTTCCCAAACAGATGACAGCAGAAGAGCTGAAAACTGAGATTGCTGCAATTATTGCCAATGTTGGTGCGTCTTCTCCTGCTGATATGGGCAAAGTGATGGGAGTTGCTTCCAAACAGTTTGCCGGTAAAGCCGATGGCAAAACCATTTCTGCTGTTGTTAAAGAATTATTATCCAGATAAAACACCGGGTTTAAGGAATCTTTAGGAGCATTGCCGGGCTAAACTCCCGGTTTCTTCGTTTTTCCTTAAACCAATCCATGCTGATAGATATCATCTTTGCGGTATTTCTTTTGCTGGCGGTAATGCGTGGGTACCGGCAGGGACTGATCATTGGATTATTCTCCCTCTTGTCCATCATTATCGGACTGGCGGCTGCTATGAAATTATCGGCAGTTGTAGCAGGATGGCTGGGCAATTCAGTCAATGTATCCAAAGAGTGGCTCCCGCTTATTTCATTTATCCTCGTGTTTTTTGTGGTGGTTTTATTGATCCGAATGGGAGCCAAAGCCATTGAAAGTGCCGTGGAAGTTGTGCTCATGGGCTGGATTAATAAAATAGCAGGGATCCTTCTCTATGCAGTGATTGGTTTGCTGGTATTCAGTGTGCTGCTCTTTTATGCCGAACAAATGCAATTAATACAACCCGCCACGATACGGGAATCTGTCAGCTATCCGCTGGTACAACCCTGGGGGCCAAGGGTGATCAATGGCATCGGGTCGGTAATTCCTGTTTTTAAAGATATGTTCAGTGAACTCGAGGAGTTTTTTGGAAATGTTTCCCGGAAAATATCCATGTACTGATTGCACACAGGATTGCCCTGATTAATTTTGTTGCAAAGGGTTTCAGCGGCTTAATTCTCAACTAAATAGCTTTTTTTTAGGCTAAAACGACTATTTTAGCCCCCGGAAGAGGCATTGCCCACCGAACGACTGCTATGGAGTACGAAATCAGACAGCAAGATAAGTTCAAGTATATTGAAGAAGGGACCGGCGAACCGCTGGTGCTGCTGCATGGACTTTTTGGCGCCCTGAGTAATTTCAGGGATCTGATTGAATATTTCCGTCAGCATTACAAAGTAGTGGTGCCCATGCTTCCCCTGCTGGAAATGGATATCCTGCATACTTCGGTGGGGGGACTGGCCAAATATGTCCATAAATTCCTCGAAGCAAGAGATCTTAATAATGTTCACCTGCTGGGGAATTCACTGGGTGGTCATGTGGGATTGGTGCATACACTCAAGCATCCGGAAAGAATCAAATCCCTGATTCTGACAGGAAGCTCAGGTTTGTTTGAAAATGGAATGGGTGACAGTTATCCGAAGCGGGGTGATAAAGAATATATCCGAAAAAAAACAGCACTGACTTTTTATGATCCGGCCATGGCCACTGAAGAATTAGTGGATGAAGTGTACAGTATCACTAATAACCGGATGAAGGCTATCAAGATCATTGCCCTGGCCAAGAGCGCTATCCGGAATAACCTGGGTGAAGAACTCAGTCAGATCAAACAACCCACCTTACTGGTATGGGGAAATAATGATACGATTACTCCGCCATTTGTTGCCAAAGAGTTCAACAAACTGATTCCAAACAGTGAGTTGCATTTTATTGATAAATGCGGACATGCCCCCATGATGGAAGTGCCGGCTGAATTCAATGCCATCCTGCACAAATTTCTGAAAAAGCTGAATGAGCCCGCAGCGATCAGCTCCTGAGGACTGTCTTGTTTTAGTTCTTTCTCCTTTGTACATTTAGTTCAGTAAAGCCGTTATCCATGTTAACCCGAGAGCTACAATCACAGCATCTTCCTTCCCTGCACCTGCACGATAAAGTGTATCAGGCGCTGCAACTGATGAATGATAACCAGATCACCCATCTGCCGGTACTGGAGGGGGAGAAATTCGCTGGTTTAATAAGCGAAGATGATTTGCTGCAATCAGAAAATGATCATGCCATTTTATCTGAATTGGAACAATCCTTTTCTTCTTTTTCTGTAAAGGAGGAAGATCACTTCCTCAAAGCAGTGCAACTGGCTGCTGAAAACGGATTAAGTCTGGTCCCCGTGGTCAATGAGGACAATGAACTCACCGGTACTGTTACTTATACTGAACTGTTACGGCATGCATCGGCTTTTATGAGTCTGAATGAACCGGGCGGTCTGATCGTGCTGGAATTACCCAGTAACCAGTATTCGTTCAATGAAATCAGTAAACTGGTAGAGACCAATGATGCGCAGATTACTCAGTTAAATACAAGCAATGATGCAGAAACAGGCACGATGCTGGTAACCCTCCGGATCAACAAAACAGAAATCTCAGATATCCTGGCTACTTTTCAGCGCTATGAATACAATGTGAAATATTTCTTTGGTGAAGAACAATATGCCAACGAACTCAGGACTAATTACGATAACCTGATGAATTATCTGAAGATATGATTCCATCATCCTTCATTCTGGTAAATTACCAGTAATTTAGACGCCTGACCAAGCACCAGCGGGAATGAGGGGGAACTACAAATACAGCTTTTTATTTTTCATTCTCATATCAGGGTATAGCAGCCTTGCCGGCCAGCAGGCACCAATCCCTGATTCCACCATTTCCAATTATATTATCGGGGAGATAACGGTTTCGGGAAACAAAAAAACCCGTGACGAAATCATTCTTCGTGAACTGTCCTTTCACTCAGGGGAATCTTTCACGCCAGAGGACCTGACCAACCGGATGGAAGCAGGAAGAAAGCAGTTGATGAATACGGCCCTGTTTCATCAGGTACTGGTAGCCGCAAAGGATTTTAAAAGGGATACAATTAATATTCTGGTGGACGTAAAAGAGCGCTGGTATCTGTTTCCTGTCCCTTATTTTAAGCCCGTTGACCGGAATATCAACCAGTGGCTGGTAGAACAAAAAGCCAGTTTTGACCGGGTGAATTATGGTGCCAAGCTCACCTGGAATAATGCTACTGGCCGGAATGATAAATTCAAACTCTGGCTGATCAGCGGATATACCAGACAGATTTCGTTCAGTTACGACCGCATGTATTTTGACCGCAATATGAAGCTGGGTGCCAGTATGTCTTTTGCCTACGGGAAGAACCGGGAAATCAATTACAATACCGTCAATGATAAACAGGTTTTCCTGAAAGATCCAGATAACTATATTCGTCATTTCATCAATGGAAATATGGGGATCAGCTGGCGGCCGGCCATCAATACCCGGCATTCATTTGGGATCGGGTTCAGTTCAGAAAAAGTGGAGGATACCATTGTCACCCTGAACCCGGAGTTTTTTCAACCCGGTCAAAACCGGATCGGGTATCCCAGTTTCTATTACAACATGACCCATCTTCATCTGGATTATATTCCCTACCCTACAAAGGGTTTGGGTGTAAAATTATCCCTGAGCAAGAACGGTCTCAACAGCACCATCAATCTCTGGCAATTGCATGTAAATACACTCGCCGCCATTAAACTGGGTCCTAAAACATTTTCACACCTGTACACATATGGAGGTATCAAATTGCCATTTAAGCAGCCCTGGTTCAACCGGCGCTTTCTTGGATACGGGGATACTTATTTACAGGGATATGAGTATAATGTTATGGATGGGGTGGCCGGTGGTTTTATCAAAGCATCATTGCATCAGGAATTGTTCAGTACCCGTGTCAGACTGCCGAGAGGAAAAAGCAAACCCATGCTGGCTATTCCGTTCCGGGTGGTTGGGAAACTTTATGGAAATACCGGTTATGTTTATCATCCGGAACCAGGGGATAACCTGCTTAGCAATAAAATGCTCTATACTGGCGGAATCGGAATTGATATTATTACCTTGTATGATGTGGTGGTCAAGCTGGAATGGTCATTCAACCAGTTAGGGCAAAACGGGCTATTTTTACACCGAAAGAGTATATTTTGAACATGAAAGCAGCGATTTACAGCCGGGTCATGGAAGCCGAACAACAAAAGGACTTCCAGTTATTCTTTGATGAACTGGCTGTACAGAAGATTGAGCCGGTCATTTTTCAGCCTTTTTTTAATGCCATCAAGGATAAGCTGCATTTACCTGCGGGGACTGCCACTTTTTCGGATTCGGCAGATTTGCAGGATATCGAATTTATAATCAGTCTGGGTGGCGATGGCACCCTGCTGGATACCGTCACCCTGGTCCGCAACCGGGATATTTCCATCATGGGGATCAATTTTGGCAGGCTGGGTTTTCTGGCAGGGATTGGCCGGGATGAGGTAAGAAGGGCGGTAAAAGCCATGGCACAGCGGACTTATGTGGTCGACAAAAGAACGATGATCCATGTGGATGCCAGTATTCCTCTGTTTGGAGATGTTCCTTATGGATTGAATGAATTCTCCATTCACAAAAGGGATGTGGCTTCGATGATCAAAATCCATACTTACCTCAATGGTGAATTTCTGAATACTTATTGGGCGGACGGATTGATTGTGGCCACGCCAACAGGTTCAACCGGTTACTCTTTGAGTTGTGGTGGCCCGGTGGTATTTCCTGATTCCGGCAGTTTTGTGATCACTCCCGTGGCACCCCATAACCTGAATGTGCGT
>DAORJS010000210.1:0-5052 GCA_035439185.1 Chitinophagaceae bacterium | reverse complement strand
GTGGCACCCAATTCGTAAACAACGGACTGTTTAGCTTTTGATGCATCAGTGTTTTTAAGCCGGATGCCATTACTCCTGTCACCGCTCACACGGAATAGCAGTTCACTGCCTTCTTTGTAGCTGATATTGTCGAACAACAGTTTATCGCTTTGAATGATATCAATAACGGGATTAGTTTCCTTGCTGATGATCTTTATGTTTTTTAAACTGATACCAGTGGCTTCCTGGATATCAATTCCTTTATCAGCCTGCAGTACCATATTCTCCAGCACAATATCTTTTACATGCATTTCGGGAATACCTCTTACGAAAATTCCTTTTTCAGCACCATTGCAGTACACATTACTGATATGGAAATTGCGGAACTGCGGGGTGGTTTCATCCACGGGTTTTATTTCCACTTTTGGTAATTCTCTTTTCTCGCCAACCAGTGCCACAGGATCTTTGGCCATATAATACATGTCAAACAAAATCGCTTCTGCAGGTATATCTTTCATGTAAATATCCTTTATAAAGATATTTTCCACGATACCGCCACGGCCACGGGTGGTTTTAAAACGAAGTCCGATATCCGCGCCGATAAAAGTGCAGTTGCTCACATAAATATTTCTGGCCCCCCCGCTCATTTCACTGCCAATCACAAATCCACCATGGGAAGAATAAACGGTACAGCCGCGGATGATGACATTTTCAGTGGGCATTCCTCTTTTTCTGCCGGCTTCATCACGGCCGCTTTTCATACAAAGCGCGTCATCACCCACATCAAAGACGGAATTTTCGATCAATACATTTTTACAACTCTCCACATCAATCCCGTCGCCATTCTGTGCATACCAGGGATTCTTCACAAAAATATTTCTCACGGTCAGGTGCTCGCTCATCAAGGGGTGCAAACACCAGGCCGGTGAATTCTGAAAAGTGACTCCTTCCAGCAGGATGTTTTTACATTGCGTAATCACCAGCATATTGGGCCGGAGGAAATCTTTGATCGATGCATAATAAGCAGCATCTCTGCCAGGTAAAATCTGACCGGGGTTCGCAGGTCCTTTGCTGGCTTTCATAAAAGCTTCGGAGGGATACCAGGTTTTTTTGTCTTCGCTGGTAACGCCGCCGCTGGCTACCAGTTTTTTCCACTGACTGGCGGTGAGCTTATCACTTTTAACGGAACGCCAGCCATCCCCATTTCCATCAATGATGCCGAGGCCGGTGATGGCAATATTGGTGGCACCTGTTGCAGATATAGGTGATTGATTCCTCATCTGCGGCAACCCTTCCCAGTTTCCTTCCACAAGCGGGTATTTCGATTTATCATCTGTAAACAGCAAAGTGGCACCGTTGGCAATATGCAGGTTGATATTACTCTTCAATACAATCGGGCCGGTGAGCCAGAGGCCTGGAGGTACCAGCACAACACCACCCCCTTTTTTACTGAGTGATTCAATGGCTGAATTGATTGGTATGGTATTCAGAAAATATCCGTCCGCAATGGCCCCAGATTTTCTGATGTTCAGGGTGTCTTTTTTGAATTTAGGACTATTTACAACCGGTAAGTTCCAGTTTTGGGCGAGTGCTAGACTGCTGCAAATGCAAATCATTCCCACCAAAGAAAATTTCTTCATCAGGCAAACAATTTATAGTACAATTTCTCTTACAAGTCTAAACCAATATCCGCTGTTAATCAGCCAATTGCACTTGTTTATTTACGCAAACGTTACCGGGAACGGTTTCCTGTTAATCAGGTAATTTTTACCGCCTGTCTTGCCAGCAATTTCCATTGTCCACCCAGCTTTTGCCAAACAAGGATGACACGTAGATGTACATCTGCCAGGTCTTTGCCCTTATCATGGGTTTTGGCCGTCAGGATATGTCGGACAATGGCTGTTTTGCCACTGATAGTGATGGTTTGCTCTGTAATATCAATGGATAGAAAGTCTGAATTTCCACTGGCAATTTTCTCTACAAATTCTTTTTTATCATCAATATGCCCGCCACTATGTCCATAGTTTAGCTGATCGGCTGCCAGTTTTTCCAGGGTCGCCCGGTCACCATCCACCATGGCTTTTGTTAATTCTTTTGTAGCGTTGGCCACTTGTGATTCCGCCTTTGATTGTCCTTGTACATTGATAAATACTGTCAGTGTAAACAAGACGATTAAAAATTGTTTCATGTTGATTGGTTGTTGTTAAAATCGGTTTGCCATTGGTACAAGATCCGTGAGTTCTGAAATTTTAACCGGTCTTTTGAGCTGGATACTTTTTCTGGCAGCTATTCCGATCAGGATACTCATGGCACCATCCCGGGTTCCGGCCATGATATTATATGGATTGTCTTGTTTGTCGCGGAAAATCCGGCGCTGCATTTCCTGATCCCCACCTCCATGACCACCGGCAACCTTAGGAACATTGATCATTTCATAATCTCTTGAAAAATTATCCATGACCATGATTTGTCTGAAGTCATTGGCTTTTGCCTTGTTATCATTACTCATTTCCGTGGCATGCCGCCCTTCCTGATCCGTTGCTGCTTTTTCAAGATAGGGGATGTCTTCCCAGCTTTCCACCCTTCCCTTCATACCATTGAAGGCAATATGCCATCCTTCATAGGGTGAATAGGTAGTGAGGGAGTAATTGGCGGTGACGCCGTTGGCATAGATGATCTGGGCACTCATTTTATCGTAGATGTCAATTTCATTACGCCATACACAACCATCCCGCAGGTACCCGTCGTGCTTTTCATTATTCACATACAAATCAACGAGTCGTTTGTCCTTGTTGATATCCCAGTAAAATTTACAATTGGGTTTGTGTTCGCATCCCCTGCATTTCGTGCCCCGGAAAAAATTGTTTTTTCCATAATGCTCCAGAGATCCGTATGCACTTACCTCTACGGGTTCACTGTTCAGCCACCAGTTTAACAGGTCAAAATGGTGAGTGGCTTTATGCACCCATAAAGATCCACTCCGGTTCATGATACTGTGCCAGCGCCTGAAATAGTCGGCACCATGGTAAACATTCAGGTACCAGTGAAAATCAACCGAGGTGATTTTACCGGCACGTTCAGAGGCAAGCACATCTTTCAGCCGCATATTGTGATTGCTGTGCCGGTAGTTGAATGCCACAGTTACTTTTTTCCCGGATGCTTTTTCTGCCTCGAGTATATTCTTGAGTTTGGTTTCATCGGTGGTAAGTGGTTTTTCCGTAATCACATTACAACCTTTCTGTAAGGCCCGGATGATATATTCATCATGGGTGGCATCAACTGTAGTTACAATGACATAATCAGGTTTGTTCTCATCCACCATTTTGTCAAAATCCTGGTATGGTCTGCAATTGCCACCATACAGGTTTCTGGCATATTCGGCACGCCCGGGGTTGATATCATATACGCCCAGATAATCCAGAATGTCTCCGAAACTCTTAATCAGGTCTTTCCCCCAAAAACCAGTACCCCGATGTCCGGTACCAACCTGTACCACTTTTATTTTAGATCCTGAACGGGCCATGCTTTCCAGGGTGGGAAGCATCATAGCCGCACCAGCAGCAGCTGAATACTTTACAAATGTTCTTCTTTCCATATGGCTTATTTTATGGCAAGGGACGCAAATCGTAGCAGCGCGCTTGCATTTGGTTTAAAAAATAGCTGTTTTTTAAATAAACCTTTCTGTCATCAGGCAAACTCAATATCTCCAATAACCAATATCTAATATCCAATATCTGTCTCTCAATCCATTTTTTCAAACCTCACCCAATCCACTTCCGCATAACCCGCATCATTGGTAATATTATTACGCAGGCAGAATAATCCAATCCTGGCACCTACCCATCGTCCGGCTTTGGCCTTGAACTCCCTGACCACACTGGTGCTGATCCCTTCATTATCTATAAAGCCAAAGTGATAATTCCCTCCTTCCGTCATGCTCAGTTCGAGTATAAATGAATTTCCTTTTACCTGAAATCTGGCTCTTTCCTTCTCTGTTCCTTTCTTGTCAGCCCCGTTATTGTCACGGCAAACCAGGAATAAACCTTCTTCCTTTTTTTCTAAAGCGATATAGGCATAATCGGCACCCAGGAGCACCAGACCGAATTTTTCATTACTGAACTTCGGATGGAAGCTGACTTTCACTTTCAGTTTAAATTCGTCGGCCGGTATTTTTTGACCGATGATGGCTGGCTGCATCCATAACCCTTGCAGCGAATCTGTCTGCCACACAGAGAACATTCGTAAGCTGCCATTGGGTGTTGGAAAAGCCCAGCCCTCTTTCGGGTTAGCCTGCCATTGCCATTGCCATCCAAATGTAGGTGCATTGAATTCATCACTGTCCTGCACTGTGGTCACAGGGTATTTTTTCCCCACATTCGGTTTTTTATAGGTCATCACCGGCTCTCCCTTGCCGTCATTGTTCTTATCTGCGCCTATTACCGGCCAGTTTTCCACCCATTTCATGGGTTGTAAATGCACCACACGGCCATAGGCTTCTTTATCCTGAAAATGCAGAAACCAGTCTTCGCCTGTTATTGTATTCACCCAGGCTCCCTGGTGGGGACCATTCACTGTTGTAGTTCCCTGATCCATTACTATTTTTCTTTCATAAGGGCCATAAATCTGTTTGCTTCTTAATACCAGTTGCCAGCCGGTACTTACCCCGCCTGCCGGAGCAAAAATGTAATAGTAACCATTCCGCTTGTAAAGTTTGGGGCCTTCAACCGTAGGGTCAGCTTCATGACCATCAAAAACCATGACCGGATTTCCGGTTACCCTGGTTCCTGCAGTATTCATTTCTTTTATGACCAGAATGGATTTAAATCCAGCCCTGCTTCCGGCATAGGCGTGGGCGAGATAGGTTTTGCCATCGTCGTCCCATAAAGGACAGGGATCAATGAGTCCCTTACCGGCTTCCACGAGTACTGGTTCTGACCATGGACCGGTTATTTGTTTTGATTTAATCAGATAGATGCCATAATCCGGATCAGGATAATAAATGTAAAACTCATTATTATGGTACCGGATAGAGGGCGCCCATACACCTGCCCCATGTTGCACTTTATCATATAC
>DAORJS010000209.1:0-5055 GCA_035439185.1 Chitinophagaceae bacterium | reverse complement strand
ATTTTTGTTGCGAAATGGCAGTTCATCTGGCGTCCGGCACTGAAAGGTTCCCTGGCCGGATCAGGATCGGCATATAATTGTGCAAAAATCTGTTCGGCAGTGGCCAAGCCGGCTGCCAGCATAAAAGTCTGGTCCCGATAATACCCACTGCGGAAATCACCGGGGCGGAAGAATTTGGCCATAGCCACCTGGGCTATTTCCTTTCCATCTCCGAAAATTCCGAATTTGGCCTTCCCCCCCAATACCTCTTTTCTTCCTAACAGACTGGTTTCCCTGCTGATACAGGCAATTCTGAAGTCAGACAGCACTTCATCCCTGAACCTTTCAAAAGAAAGTTGTTGTTCCTCCGGGCTGGCAGCTTCCGTTACATTGAGGGCATTGGTACCTTCCATGTCACAAAAATAGGGAGAAAGACAGGGCAGCTAACGCATGTTAAAAAATACCCCGAACCGGGTGCAACCCCACTGGTTTATCTGCCATCTTTATCGTAAATTTGACCTTTACTCGTATCTGTTTATGCGAAAACTGGCCTTTTTTATACTCCTGACTGTTTCCTGCTTCGTTGCAGGTGCGCAGGGTAATATTGTCACTGAGGATGCATTGCAGATCAGGGAAATGTCATTTGATTTCGGGAAAATACCCCAGGGCAAGCCGGTTTATCATGTATTTGAGATTACTAATACCGGAAAGGATCAATTGAAACTGGATGATGTCCATGCCACCTGTGGTTGTACCACTCCGGAATGGAATAAAGATCCGATAGCACCGGGCGCCACCACCCGTATCCGGGTTGGCTACAATGCTGCCGCAGAGGGTCCCTTTGACAAACCGATTACGATTACTTATAACAATAACCAACAAAATAAAGTCATTACCATCAAGGGGATTGTATGGAAAGCCCCCGATGGCTCAGCTCCTTCCAATGCTGCAGTCAACTTTTTAAAAAAACAAACCTTTTAAATAATCAACCATGAAGAAGATTCTTTTACTTTCTGCTGCTTTTATGTTCACCCTGGGTGTAATGGCTCAACCCAAACCTGATGATGTAATCAAAGTAAATGCTGAAACGCATGATTTTGGTAAAATCAAACAGGGAGAGCCTGTGACATTTATTTTTGAGATCAAGAATATCTCAGACAAACCTGTAGTAGTGGAGAATACCAGTGCTTCCTGTGGTTGTACAACTCCCGAAAAACCCACTGAGCCCATCATGCCCGGAACTACCGGTAAAGTAAAAGTGGTTTACAATGCTGCTAATCCCGCTCCTTTTACAAAGGATGTGTATATCAAACTGGCCGGTATCGACGCACAGAAAATCGTTCATATCACCGGTGAAGTATTAACAGCCGAAGCTTACGAAGCATATAAGAAAGAAAAGAAGCCTGACACCAAGCAAGCTCCACAGGCTGCAACAACAAAGCCTGCCGCTCCAACTGGTCAGCCTAAATTCACTACTGCCAGCGGTAATTAATTGAGTTCATTTTAACCGAATCATACCAGCCCCGGGGATTTCCCCGGGGTTTTTTGTTGGATTATTTCCCGCCCATATATCGTTGAAAGGCGGCCGACTCTTCCACCATCCTGATCACGGCTGCCTGGAAAACTTCATGCTGATCGGCCGGGCCGTTTTGTGAAGTGAAATAAATTACTACAAATCTGTTTTTCCTGAAATTGAAACCTTTCTCCGTCAGGTCTTTTTGGGAGATGATGATCGTAAACAGTTTGGACTTTGTCTTCTTCTCATCATCACCCGTTGTCCCTGTTTTGGCATAATAGAAATAAGGTGATCCGTCTTTGAGCATGGTTCCGAGTTTAGCTGCAGTCCCACGATACAAGGCATCCCGCATACCTGTGAATACGCCTTCCTTCATCAGTTGCTGGTATTCATTATAACGCACCCCTCCATCCGTTTCAAATCCGGTAAATGGTTGTTCTCCGGCAAAGGGATTCAGGGTTAAGTGGTAGTCCCGGTTCTGAGAGACCAGTTTGCCAAAAGCATCCAGCATTTTAACCGGGGGGATCATGACCTGGCTGCTTCCCTTTACATGTCCGCGGAAAGAAGCCATGAAAACTTCGTTCGGTTTGTTTGCATGCATCCCGGTTCCTTTCTGATCAAAGAGTGAATACTCAGGTAATACAAATCCGGAACGTTGAAAACCCCTGCCAAATAAGGCAGAATCATAGGCTGTTTGAAAATGATCATAGCCCCTGCCCGCCCTGTCTGTATGTATATTGAAATTGGATTGTAATCCGGCCGATACAAATGAACTGTCGGATCCGAAATTGGCTTTGCCCGACTGATACCCTGGCCAATGTGCAAATCCATCCAGCCAGTAATCCTTTCCCTTATAATTGAACCAGGGCCAGTGCAGGGCACCTGCCGGTCTTTCTCTGGTGAATTGCTGCAACAACAAAGAAGGGAGTTCCTGTTTGGTATAGGAGCCCAGTAACAGAAGATTCGAGTGATAATAATTATCCGAATACCTGATATAGTCTGCCACAGTACTGATCCTTCCATTGTTCTTTTCAAAATCATAAGGTGCCACTTTTTCACCACCATAGTATTCCTGCTTTTCAGTGAAGCCTTCACTGTAAAATGCACTCCAGTCAAGATCCAGCTTCGAGGCAATCGCAGCAAAAACAATAGGCTTTAAGGTAGAACCCGGACCCGGATTAAGCCGCATCAGGTTGATATTGCCGATCCGTTTACGCAATACTGATGGAGGGATTGTTCCGTTCTCTCCGTTCAAGGCCATGCGTAAAGATGCTTTATCATTGGGATCCGGACGATCCATTCCCTTGATATAATCAGGCATGGCCCATACCCTTCCATTACCATCTGCAATACTGATGGCATATTCAGCACCGTTTTTCCGGGCAGTATCTTCTGTTACCATTTGCCGGATCATCCGGGAGAGGGAATCTGTCAATACCGCATCAAGAGAAATAAATACATGCCGGTTCATTTTTTCTTTACCGGTATTGTCGGCTGCAATGCTCTCAGCAAAATTCCTGGCCCATATAAAATCAGCACCCGAGGGGTAATGATAGAATCTTGATCCGTTGACATAATAATTTTTCATCCAGGCATCCGGTTCCAGTTTGACTAACCAGTCTTCCTTTCCTTCCGGGTCATGGACAATATATTGAGAAGGATTGTTCATGGCGAGACTATCTCCGGGTTGAATGACCAGGGTTCTCCCTTCTCTTATCAATTCCAGTTTTTTATCCGATGTATTCAGGAGCAGTAATTTGCGATCCGGATTTTGCCCGGTTGTACGGGTAAAGCTGAACTGCCACCCCTTGATGGTTGCGATTCGGTTTCCCCCTTCCATATCAGACAAATGATATTGCAAAGACTGTCCATTACCGGTATGATAGAAACTGATATTACAATAAGCGGTATCTCCGTATACTGACCCTCTCCATAATTGTTGCAGGTGCGGTGGGGCTTCCACATGAAAATAATTTTCATTGATAGCCAGTTCCGGTCTCCCACTGTTGAGATCCAGAAAGAGCATCCGGTTCGGATCCAGGTGCTGCGAAAAGGCTGCGCTGATATATTGTTTTAATTGCTGCTGCAGAATAAGCGGTGCATCATTCAGTTCGCCGGCTTCCCATAATTGTTTCAGATGAGCTGTAAATAACTGGTCTTTGCGGTAGAGCGGCCATTTGCGGCTATTCGCTGCTGTATCCACTTCATCCCATAATGGCTGAATACGGTTGGCTGTGTAGCTCTCCATTCCGGTGGAGAGCCCCGCTACCCCAAAATCCTTATCCCGGTTATATTGGGGTTGTACAAAAAACAGAAGCAGGAGTAATCCGCCGAGTACCACTCCGGCCGGTAATAATTTTTTCCGGTTGGAATATTGCTGCAAAGGCAGGTGCCTGAAACAAAGAATCACTGCAATAATTAATAAGGCTGGAAACAATACAGATTGCTTACTCAGGATACTGCCAAAAGGAAGATCCTGCCCAAAGAAAATATAGCGACCTGTTGCGGCGAGAATCACGAGCAATGCGGTGATGATAAGATAATTTAAAATCGCAAAGCCGGTACTGACTGCCGCATAACCCGGATTGATCCGGTTGGTAAAATCGGGATAGAGTTTATAAAAAGAGGCCAGCAATGAAACCGGTAAAATAAGGAGTACCACATACAATAGTGCCGGCCATCTTCCATGTTCTGCGATCAGGAAGCGACTGGTCACCAGATCCGTGGCCTGTGCATTATACCTGGCACCTCTGTTCTGCGGGGCATGCGGCAATAAACGGAATCCGGTTTGATTGATCCCGGGATTGTGTTGCGGGTCAATAAATGTATTGATGAACCACTGGTTCTGTGCCGCCCTGATCACCGGCTCATAGCCATCTCCGTTGGCATAAGCTTTTTCAATTGCTGCTGCAGCCGGCATGGATAAAACATCCACCCGATAACGGGTCATGGCTGCTTTTTCCTGGATTTTTTCTTTAGGGAAGAAAAAGGCAGCCATTAAAAAAAGTACCAGGAGTAAACTGCCACTGATCAGTTTTACCCGGGCTGCCGTTACATTCAGCAGTCGACTCACGGTATAACTGATCAGGAGCGCCATCCCGAAACAAAGCAGCAGGTATAACCATTGCGGTAATTCCAGCAGGATCCTGAACAAAATGGGACCATAGAGCAGGTTGATGGCGAAGAGTAAAAGAAAAATGATTCCGGCAATCCCTAAAAATGCAGCATTGTTCCGGCTACCGGCAGATAAGCCGGCGATACTGTAGTTGATCAGTAAGAAAGATTCATGAAAAAGCAGGAAATTAAGAAAGACAAGCGCAAACCCGATATCAACCAGTGAAAAAACCATCAATAAACTCAGTGATAAAAGTAATCGTGCCGGGTTACTGATCAGCAGGTGCATTTTGCTGGAAGTATCCACTTTCCACCAGCTTTTTCCGGATGCAACGAGTAAGGGTGAAAAGCCTGTAGCCAGCCAGGTGAAAACAAAATAAATCAATACCAATCCGATCGCCAGGTGCCGGCAGACGGAAGCATCAAAATGACTGAAGAAAGCAATG
>DAORJS010000208.1:0-5091 GCA_035439185.1 Chitinophagaceae bacterium | reverse complement strand
AGGATTGAATTCACATAATGTCCGCTCACTTTAGCATCCACATGAAAGGCATCTGCGTTAGGCCTGCGGTAGGAGGAGGTCATGATCTTCATCTGGTTACTCATGTAACCATTGGTCCATTCCCAGCATTCAATGGCGAGATAAGACTCACGTCCCTTTGATAATGACATATTGGGAGAGCAGAGTACGATGGGACGTACATACGCATCGGTCAATTCATTCCGGCGCAGGGTCTCATACGTGAGTTCAATCAGCTGCTCTGTTGAATAATTAAAAGGAATTCGGGTGACTTCTGCCGAGCGCCGCAGCCGGTCATAATGTTCTTTCCCTTTGAACATTTTGGTTCCGCCATTTACAGGATAAGACCGGATTCCTTCAAATACGGCATAGCCGTAATGAAGTGACTGACTATAAAGGTCTGTTTTAGCTTCAGCAGCTTTTACAAATTCGCCGTTGAAGTAGATAATCGTGTTGTCGTTATAATATGCTGCCATAGTTTTTGTTTTAGCGTCTGACGCCTGAAGGGCGTCTGACGCATTCTCTGAGGTCTCGAAGAGCCTCTGACGCTTTACGCTCGAAGAGCGTCTGACGCTTTATGTTTTATTCGTCAGACGCCCTTCAGGCGTCAGACGAAAAAACCCGCCTTTTCGAGGCGGGTTGTTATTTAAGTTTGTTTGTTTAAATCTTATACACCGCCTCCTGCTGAAGAGATAATAATAATCACCACCACAATAATGACTGTGCTGACAATAGTGATCTTATTATATATACTGTTCTTCAACATGCGCAAGTGTGTTTGGTAAATATACACCCGCCTTTTTAAAAAAAGAACTAAGCAAGCAATTATTTTAAACAGAATACCACTTTAGTGGACTTTTCAATACTAACATTTGTAACCTTTTCCGGAAAGGTTTATATAATGGTTGATTTTCTCAACTCAATATTCTGTGAATTCACCGAGCCGGACACTTTCCCGCTGACAAAATCACAGATCAGTTCACCAATCGTGGAAGTGAAATAAAAATTAACCGGGTCAATATCTTTAGTTACAAATGAATTCATCAGGGTCCAGTTTACCGCATCTCTCACCATACCTGCTTCTTCCGGCATACTCAGGAAATCCAGCAGCATGGCTGCGGAAAGAATAGAACCGATCGGGTTGGCAATATCTTTTCCGGCCGCCTGCGGATAAGAACCATGGATAGGTTCAAACAACGCCAGTTTTCCATTGGTTCCAACAGAAGCCGAAGGCAACAGTCCCAGTGAACCACTCAATACGCTGGCCTCATCACTGATGATATCCCCAAACATGTTTTCAGTCAGGACCACATCAAACTGACGGGGATTCTGAATGATTTGCATGGCAGCATTATCCACAAACATATATTCCACGGTTACATCAGGATACTGTGCGGCAATCTCCTGTACCACTTTTCTCCAGAGCCTTGAGGTTTCCAGGACATTGGCTTTATCCACCAGGGTCAGTTTCTTTTTTCTGCCGGGCTTTTGGGCAAAATGAAATGCCAGGTGAGCGATACGCTCAATTTCTTCACGGGTATAAGTACATTCATCGAGTGCAAATGTTTGTTCAGCATTGCTTTCCTTCTTACCAAAGTAAATCCCACCGGTTAATTCACGGAAGATGATAAAATCTGCGCCTTCCAGAATCTTGCTTTTCAAGGGTGATAAATGATGTAATGATGCATAGGTACTTACCGGGCGGATATTCGCATATAACTGTAATGACTTGCGGAGTTTCAGTAAGCCTTGCTCGGGTCGTACTTTGGCAGTAGGGTCATTGTCGTATTTGGGGTGACCAATCGCGCCGAATAAAATGGCATCACTGTTCAAACAGGTCGTGATGGTTTCATCAGGCAACGGATTGCCGGTTTTGTCAATGGCATCCGCACCCATCAGGCAATAGGTATACTCAAACTGGTGACCGTACTGGGCGGCAATCGCATCCAGTACTTTGATGGATTGTCTGGTTACTTCAGGACCGATTCCGTCTCCTTCAATGACTGCAATTTTTTTGTTCATGGCTTTCAGGCTTGCTGGGTTTCGAATTGTTGTATTTCTTCTTTCATGCTCAATAAATAATCGATATCATCGTATCCGTTGAGCAGACAGGTTTTTTTATAAGGGTTGATATCAAATTGTTCCTGTTCTCCGGTGGAGTTGATGGTAATGGTCTGACTGGCCAGGTCCACCGTCAGTTCTGTGTTGTTATCCTGCAGAAAAATCCGTTGCAGAAAGGCATCCGTTATCTGCACGGGTAACAGGCCGTTGTTCAGGGCATTGTTCCGGAAGATATCAGCAAAAAAACTGGAGACCACTACGCGGAATCCATAATCCTGCAGGGCCCAGGCGGCATGTTCTCTGGAGGAACCACAACCGAAATTTTTTCCGGCTACGAGAATTTCTCCATCAAACTGCGACATATTTAATGGGAAGTCTGCTCTGGTTTTTGATTCGTCATCATTATAGTAGCGCCAGTCGCGGAATAAATTTTTCCCAAAGCCATCCCTTGTGGTTGCTTTTAAAAAGCGGGCGGGTATGATCTGGTCCGTATCAATATTTTCAATATTGATGGGGACAAAACGGCTGTGTATAGTGGTTAAGGCCTTCATGACTTAGTTTAATAATTCTCTTACATCAGTTACTACACCGGTAATAGCAGCTGCAGCGGCAGTGAGCGGAGAAGCCAGTAAGGTTCTGGCACCGGCTCCCTGTCTGCCTTCGAAATTTCTGTTAGAAGTACTGATACAATATTTACCCGCAGGAATTTTATCTTCATTCATACCCAGACAGGCAGAACAGCCTGGTTGCCTTAATTGAAAACCGGCTTCTTCAAACACTTTATCAATACCCTCGGCCCGGGCCTGGGCTTCTACCTGTTTACTGCCGGGTACAATCCATACTTCCACATCAGCGGCTTTCTTTCTGCCCTTTACAAATGCTGCCACCATTCTTAAATCTTCAATTCTTGAATTGGTGCAACTGCCGATAAAGACATAATCAATTTTTTGTCCGCTGATCGGGGCGCCTTGCTCCAGTCCCATATAGGCCAATGATTTCGCCAGTCCGGAACGATCACTGTCGTTGATGGTTTCGGTGGTGGGAATTTGATCGGCAACAGCCATTCCCATTCCGGGGTTGGTGCCATAGGTGATCATGGGTTGTATATCGGCTGCATCAAAGTGATATTCTTTATCAAATACCGCATTGGCATCTGATTGCAGGGTTTTCCATTCGGCTACTTTCGCATCCCAATCTGCATCCTTCGGTGCAAATGCTCTTCCTTTCAGGTATTGAAAAGTAGTTTCATCGGGAGCGATTAATCCGCAACGTCCACCCATTTCAATACTCATGTTGCAGATGGTCATCCTCGCTTCCATGCTTAATGAACGGATGGCCGATCCGGCAAATTCAACAGCATAACCGGTGGCACCGCTGGCTGTTATTTTAGATAAGATATAAAGCACGATATCTTTTGATACCACTCCCTTTTGTAGTTCACCATCAACTGTAATCCGCATCAGTTTGGGTTTACTCTGCAGTAAACACTGGGTGGCCATCACCATTTCCACTTCACTGGTACCGATACCAAAAGCAATCGCACCAAATGCACCATGTGTGGAAGTATGACTGTCACCACACACAATAGTCATACCCGGCTGGGTGATTCCGAGTTCGGGACCAATCACATGCACAATACCCTGGTAGGGATGTCCCAAACCGTATAGTTCAATTCCATGTTCTGCGCAGTTTTTTACCAGGGCTTCCACCTGTTTGCGGCTGAGTTCTTCTTTAATGGGTAGATGCTGATTGAGTGTGGGAACATTATGATCGGCTGTGGCCACTACCTGTTTGGGGCGGAAAACTTTTATACCTCTTTTATTCAAACCCGTAAATGCCTGCGGACTCGTTACTTCATGAATAAAATGGCGATCAATATACAAAACCGAAGGGCCATCTTCAATAGTCTTTACAACATGCTTCTCCCAAATCTTTTCAAATAACGAAATGGAACCCCCGCCCCCTGAAGGGGTGGTTGTAGTAAGCTCCTGCTGGATTGTATCACTCATTTTATTGGAAGGTATTTCTGATCTGATTTTTTTCTTACTCAATTTTTTGACAGTCGCAGGGGTCTAAGCTACAGCAGTCTGTTGCTGATATTCAGTGGCCATCCTGCTGAGGTCAGTATCTTCCACTTCTTTTTTGCTATCGGCCACGTTTAAAAATTCTTTATACAATACATCCACATCGTTACGGTCGAACTGGAAACCCAGTTTCTGGAAACGATAGGCAAGCGCACTGCGACCACTGCGGGCTGTGAGTACAATTTTGGAACTGTCTGCTCCCACTTCTTCCGGATTGATGATTTCATAAGTGAGGGCATCTTTCAGAAATCCATCCTGGTGGATGCCGGATGAATGCGAAAAAGCATTACTGCCCACAATGGCTTTGTTAGGCTGTACCGGCATCCGCATCGTATCTGATACCAACCTGCTCAAAGGATTCAGCTGTTCTGTTTTGATATCAGTGTACAATCCAAGATGTTTATGCTGTTTCAGGATCATCACCACTTCTTCCAATGAAGTGTTTCCTGCTCTTTCACCCAGTCCGTTGATGGTACATTCAATTTGTCTGGCACCCGCAATCACTCCTGCAATGGAATTGGCTGTGGCCAGCCCGAGGTCGTTATGGCAATGACAGGAAATAAAAGCTTTGTCAATATTGGGAACATTGTTTACCAGATAGGCAATTTTTTCACCATACTGGTAAGGCAAACAATAGCCAGTGGTATCGGGGATATTCACGGTAGTAGCTCCGGCTTTGATTACGGCTTCGATCACCATCGCGAGGTAATCATTATCCGTACGGCCGGCATCTTCTGCATAAAATTCCACATCATCAGTATAATTCCGGGCCCACTTCACACATTGCACCGCTCTTTCCAGGATATCTTCCCGGGTGGAATTGAATTTGGATTTGATATGATAATCGGAAGTGCCGATTCCGGTATGAATCCGTGGGCGAACCGCGCCTTTTAATGCGGCAGCGGCCACTTCAATATCTTTTTGAACA